>NZ_RZGU01000020.1:0-68759 GCF_003990085.1 Legionella sp. km535
TTAAGCACTCAAATTCTTCAAAGCGCCCACACAGTTTGTCTTCTCAATTCTTAATGAACCTGCCCCGAAGGCGTGCTGCGTATTCTACTGATTTCAGCTCCAGTGTCAAACACTTTTTGCAATTTTTTCAAAATTTCTGCTTTTATTTTATTTCACATATATAAGGTATAAATTTTCAAAATTTAGTAAGATAAAAACAGTTGTTACGTGATTTACCGACTCCATTATGCAACCCGGTTGTATTTCTGGCTTATGAGTCCTACTCATTAACAGGTTATAGCAGAAGACGAGCACTCTGAATTTTTTAATGTAAGGGTCTCATTACCTAATTAACTTTCCCTGCGATGAAGTGGATGCATCAATCATCATAGTCATCTTTATCCAAACACCACCAAGAATTATCTTGCCTATGAAATCGGACATCCAGTCTATTGGCAATTCCTTCAACCATTTTTTGACATGCCAGCACTTTTTGGCCATTGTCTTCAATTTTGAATATCTTCACCAAGTCAAACCGATAAATTTTCCAGTCATCACCTGATTGATTGGTATGTGCATGGCATTGTTTTTCGTAGTTGTTTACTGTTCCGCTATGGAATTGTACTTTTGGCACTGGATGTTGCGTATTTCGATTTTTAATTTCGTAGTACAAAGAAAAATGAGTGATGTTTTTAATACATATGGCGTATGTGTTCAATGATAGAAACACGCCGAAGAGCATAATGAAATATCGTATTTTTGAATCCATTCATTCAACTACCATGTTTTTTATTTAATAATCACATTACGTTTTTACAATGAATAATTCAAGAAAAACTAATCCAGTTTAGAGTATCAGCCTATTTGATGCCTCAACACTAGCCCCCCACTAACCTTGGACTATTGTATTTTTTCAAACCCGTTTAAAATAAATATTTATCCGAGATCTGGCGCTCTACTTCTTTTTTTGTTACTCTTCGCAATTCAACTATGGTGGCTCTATTGGTCCCCTCGCGACGATAGATTGTGAACCCCGTCAGGCCCGGAAGGGAGCAGCGGTAACGATTGATTCGGGCGCCGAGGTGTGGCTCTTAGAGCTGCCACCCAAATTGTGAAAACCTGTATGAGCTATCTGGCACTTGCCCGTAAATGGCGACCACGCACATTTTCCCAACTGGTTGGCCAGGAACATATTAATAAAGCGCTGATTAATGCGCTGAATCAACAGCGATTGCATCATGCTTATCTATTTACTGGTACCCGCGGTGTGGGTAAAACCAGTGTTGCCCGTATTCTGGCTAAAGCACTTAACTGTGAAACGGGAATCAGTTCAACACCCTGCCTTCAATGCGATGCTTGCAACGCGATTGAACAAGGTCGGTTCATCGATCTTATAGAAATTGATGGCGCATCCAAAACACGAGTCGAAGACACTCGTGATGTACTGGACAATGTGCAGTATGCTCCAACTAATGGCCGTTTTAAAATTTACTTGATTGATGAAGTGCATATGTTATCTCAACACAGTTTCAATGCACTTCTAAAAACACTAGAAGAACCACCCGCTCATGTGAAATTTATTCTGGCAACAACTGATCCACAAAAGTTACCGGTTACCGTTTTATCCCGCTGTTTACAATTTAATTTGAAACATTTGCCTGCTGATTTGATCAGCAAGCATCTGCAGCTCATCCTAAACGATGAACATATCAATTATGAAGTTCAGGCCCTGAATATTCTTGCTCAGGCGGCACACGGGAGTATGCGTGATGCTTTGAGTCTTCTGGATCAAGCAATAACCAGTTGTAATGAGAAACTACTGGCCCATGATGTCAAGCTAATCCTCGGATACACACAACAGGACTACGCGGTCAAACTATTGGATGCTCTGGCAAAACAGGATGGCCCGACCATGCTGACGTTAAGTCAGCAGATCGCTACTGAAGGAGGGCACTTTCAATATGTTATTGATGAACTACTAAATTACCTCCATCAGATTGCCGTATACCAAAACATAGGGGATATGAATCCGTTAATTAGTCCAGCAGATGAAATCAAGAATCTGGCAAAACAATTTTCAAAGGAAGACACTCAATTATTCTATCAGATTACCCTGAAAGGACGTGAAGAAATTCATCTTGCTCCAACATTGGCAATCGGATTTAACATGACCATGTTACGCATGCTAACCTTCAGGCCGGCTCCTGCTGCAACAATTCCACCTATGGCTATTCACCACAGTAATTTGGTAGCGCAGCCTGCTCTAGCGCATCAGGCATCAATAGACGAACCAGTAGAAACAATAGAAAGAACAGAATCAGCAGAACCAATAAAACCAATAGAACCAATTGAAGATAAAAGCTCTTTGATGGAAAACTCATTACCCACTGTAAAATGCAGTGAAGCTCTTACAAAGCCAACTGAAGAAATACAACCAATGATTCCTATTGAAGCCCAAAACTGGGCCAGCATCATTCCCAGACTCAAATTATCTGGTTTTGCACTTAATGCAATCGAAAATGCTGAATTTATTACAAAAGATGATCGAGACATTATTTTGAGAGTAGCTAAAGGTCATGAGTCCTTGTTTACTCCATCAACAACCAGCCGAATTGAAGCAGCATTGTCGGATTATTATCAAAGCCCGGTTAAAATTATTCTGAATAGCAACGAAGCTGTTCAGGCTACGCCAGCACAGCAAAAAGAGAGGGCAGCGCAACAAAAGCAGCAAAAAGCAGAGGCGGCATTACACAATGACCCTCTATTTCAGCAAATTCAGCAAGAATTTTCCGCTGAATTGGTCAAAAATTCTATTGTCCCACTCAAAGATGACTTATAATAGTATACCTAACCATAAATAAACGAGGCAGTGATGGATATTAATCAAAATCTTGGTAATCTGATGAAAGAAGCGCAAAAAATGCAACAACGCATGCAAGAAGCGCAACAACAGCTAAGTCAACTGGTCGTCAGCGGTGAGTCTGGTGGTGGCATGGTTCTGGTTAAAATGAATGGTCGACATGATGTAACAGAAGTTAAAATCAAGCCAACATTGATGGATGAAGATGTTGAAATGTTGGAAGATTTAGTTGCCGCAGCAATAAATGATGCCGTGCGTAAAATTGAAAAAGCATCGAAAGAAAAAATCAGTCAATTAACTGCTGGTCTTAATATTCCTACTGATTTAATGGGTGGAGATAAAGGCGGTAAAGAGGAATAAGCCTGAATATGGATACTCTCGCTCGCCTGGTAGAGGCGCTCCGCTGTCTACCAGGTGTAGGTCCCAAATCAGCACAACGCATGGTGTTTCACCTGCTCCAAAACCAAAGACAGCGGGGTTTGCACCTCGCTTCCTGTCTAGAGCACGCCATGAACCATATCAACCATTGTCAGCGCTGTAATAATTACACCGAACACACTTTATGCTCTTTATGTCAAAATACGAACAGAGACCCGGCCTTACTGTGTGTAGTAGAAAGCCCTGCTGATGTTTCTGCCATTGAACAAAGTAATGCTTTTCAAGGTACGTATTTTGTCCTGATGGGAAAAATATCGCCTCTTGATGGTCTTGGCCCTGATGATATCGGATTGCCCAGACTTAAAAATCTGATCATACAAGAAGGAATTAAAGAAGTAATTATTGCTTTAAGCCCAAGTGTTGAAGGTCAAACAACGGTGCATTTTATACATCAATTATTGAGAAATGAACCAGTTAATATCAGCCAACTGGCACATGGCATTCCCTCAGGTGGGGAGTTGGAATTCCTGGATGGAAATACCATAGGCAGCGCCTTAAGAAATCGAGCAACGATTAATGTTTAGTGCGAACAAACCCCATACTATCCTAAAACAATGTGCCATGATGGTCATCATGTTCATCCTGGCGGGATTAGCTCATGCATCATTCCATAAAAGTTTATGGCCCAAATGGGAAGTTAATAACCCGCTCTCAACTGAAACCATCTCTCACCAAGCCTGGCAAAATTTTCTGGACAAACACGTTGTTACAAACGAAGAGCATATTAATTTGATTGATTATGCTCATCTGAGTCAACAGGATTTAAATTTACTCAAAGAATATGTCAAAGCCATGTCGATGATTGACATCGCTAATTACAACCGTCAAGAGCAACTGGCTTATTGGATCAATGTGTATAACGCCCTAACGGTACAAACAGTTGCAAACTATTATCCCATAGCGAATATTCAGGAGATTAATATTTCGCCCGGGTTATTCAGTGTAGGCCCCTGGGGAGCCAACCTACTGACCATTAATAACACACCATTGACCCTGGACGATATTAATAATCGCATTATTCGACCGGTTTGGAATGACCCACGCACTCATTATGCACTCAATAACGCGACCATTGGCGCACCCAATTTAAGCAAAAAAGCATACCAGGGAGCACAGCTGGAAGAACAATTAAATGAAGCCGCGATAACCTATATCAACTCACTGAGAGGAGTTCAGGTAATTGAGGGAAAACTGATCCTTTCCAAACTCTATGATTGGTATGAGGAGGATTATGGTGGCACTAAACAGGACGTAATAAGACATTTACTTCAGTTTGCTCAGGAGCCATTGCTCAGTCAGTTAAAACACATCAATTCAATTGATAGTTATGTTTATAATTGGCACCTGAACTACCCAGCCCTACAGACGTCATGAAGCGAGAACGCTCAGCACTCTCATACTTCGGACATTTTGTTTTATATAATCTCTGCTTTTTGGGTTTACAACTCGTTCTTATTTACTCACAATCAGAAAGCCTGGTCAGTTCTATTAAGCTTCCTCTAGCTATATACCTTGAATTCGCTGGAACTCTTTGTGTTCATGTTGCCCTTTATATTATTGTATCGTTAATTCAAACCTGGTTATTGATAGGGATTTTAAATCGCTCCTGGCATCATTTTTCAGCAGAACATTGGCTAATTGGCATATGGTCCTTATGTGCTTGTTTCATTATCAGTGCTAATGCCTACTATTTTCCTTTAAGTATATTCAGCAAATTATTTTCACCCCCTATACCTGAATCGTGCTTCAAGATTCTGTATACTCTTTCTTTGTTTTGTTTAGGTTTGTTATTACTGAACCGTCTGTTTTACCGTAGCAGTTCCTTCTTGTTAGTGCTGCCGATTCCGATCCTTGTTTATAGCAGTTTTTTTTATTTCAAAACAATGCCTGCTCCTGTGGCTATTACTCAACCCAACATCATTATTCTAGGAATAGATTCTTTAAGTCCGGAAAGCGTAAAGAAAAAAAACATGCCTTTTCTGTATCAATTACTCAACTCCAGCACTCAGTTCACCAATGCAATCAGTCCCCTCGCCCGAACCTATCCCGCATGGTGTTCCATTCTGACAGGTTTATACTCAGAACATCATCACGCAGATGAGAATCTGGTTGCAAAGACCTCCGTTAACAATCAGGCGAGCATAGTATGGAAACTGAATCAGCTGGGGTATAGCACAGTTTATGCAACGGATGATCGAAGATTTAATAGCCTCGATAAAGACTTTGGATTTCAAAAATTAATAGGCCCCAAATTAGGAGTCAACGACATTATTTTAGGATCGTTCAACGATTTTCCTCTGGGAAATTTGCTCATTAATTTTCGAATCAGTTCCTGGTTATTTCCCTACAATCATTCGAATAGAGCCAGTTTTTTTTCATATTATCCCAGTACCTTTAGTGCCAAACTGGAGAGAGAGTTGGCGCTCATGCCAAGGAATAAACCAGTCTTTCTGGCGGTTCACTTTGCTCTCCCGCATTGGCCTTATGCCTGGGCCAAATCATTACCAGATGAGGTAAACAATGAATTCAGTCTTAACAAACGTAACTCCCTATACCAAAGTGCGCTCAAACGAGTAGACAAACAATTTCATGCTTTTTATACCTATCTGGAACACAATCATTATTTCACGAACAGTCTTGTCATTATCCTGAGCGATCATGGTGAAGCCTTATATTATCCTAATTCAAGACAAACCAATTACCAGAACTATCAAAGCTCGTTGAGCAGCAGGCTGGCAGAGTATTTTAAAAATAAAACAGCAACAGAACTGGATAAAAGCGCGGGCCATGGCTCGGATATATTAAGCCCCAAACAATATCACAGCATATTGGCATTCAAGATATTTAAACAGGGCAAACAGATAACGGATACTGATAAAATCAAAACTCGAGTGGCATTAATTGACCTGGCTCCAACCATACTCTCCTTTTTGAAGGTAAGCCATAAACCCGCTGTAGATGGAATTTCACTGCTGAAATCAGTGTTAAACCCTCAGTCACCACTACCTCAGCGTACGTTTTTTATTGAAAGCGGCATGTACCCCAATCAGGATTTTTCCAAAGAAAAAGCAATTCAAATTGGACATCAAATTTATACAATAAATCCTCAAACAGGAGAACTCGAACTAAAGCCTGATGAGTTAATCAAAATAAACAGGGCCAAACTGTATGGGGTGATCAGAGGCAATTGGATTTTGGCGTTATATCCCGATGAGCAATCATATATACCAGTAATTCAAAATTTGAAGACCGGACAATGGATTGATAATTTGGATAGTGATTTTGCTAAAACAACACCTGCAGCACAATTAGCGAAAGAGATGCAAACCTTTTATGGAAAAAAACTCGCTTTTCCTGTCCCTTAAAAAAATCGCCCATATAAACCGATGAGCACAGAGTCGAGCGCTTATGCGATAAACTCCTGTCTTAATAAATTGAACGTTTAATTATTGTCTTCAATAGAATCAAATAATTTTTCTACCGAATCACTAATGGTAACAGGATCTCGCCCATAAATTGCAATAATCCTGAACACAGCATCTCGATTACGACGACGTGCCTGTACGTATTGTTTCTCCAAATCATAAACATAGGGCTCTGTTGTCACATGCCTGTTTTTTAATTCTACTCGTAAGGCTTCCATGACGCATTGCAAGGCATTAAATACAGATGCAACCGCATTTTTTTCCGATTTGGTCAAAGGTGGAAGCCAATCCAGTTTCTTATCCTGGATTATGGTAAACAAAGTATAAAGTAAGTATCTACTGTCCTTGTTTGCAAAATACCCATACAAATCAAGACAATCGGTTGTGGTTAACTGACGATACAAATAAAGCATTTCTTGATGAAAAACAGAAAATTGTTCCTCATCCGCTACTGAATCGCTCACTAAACGCTGTTGCAATACCATTACAGCATCAATTAATCGATTTGGATTAAACCAGAATTTATAAGCCCTACCCAGATCGTGTAATCGCTCACTGGTTACCTGCTCTTCATTTTCTGGAGAACATTTTACCTTTAGATTTTTAACAGCCAATTGAATGATTTCTCTATAAT
Organism: Legionella sp. km535; assembly: GCF_003990085.1. Classification (NCBI taxonomy): domain Bacteria; kingdom Pseudomonadati; phylum Pseudomonadota; class Gammaproteobacteria; order Legionellales; family Legionellaceae; genus Legionella; species Legionella sp. km535. The sequence goes on from NZ_RZGU01000020.1 coordinate 7,337, forward strand.
CTTCATCCACTTCAATAAGAATACCTTGGGGAAGATCATCGCCATGAAATAAATAATCTACTCCAGATTTTAACCCTTTCTGAAATGATACTTGATGTAATTGTTGTTGTAATCGCTCAATAAATTCATGTAAAAAACCTAATCGCATACGAACCGATACCAGCTTTTCCGGGTGAATCAACTCATTAAATAACTTATCTGGAAACAACTTATAGAAAAATATTGCATTAACCAAATTAACTAATTGCGGATCAGAGAAAAAATCAAGTGCCCGTTGTAACTCATCATGATTCCAATCACGAAACAAAACAGACTGTTCAGCACCGTACTGGGTACTGTGGTTCCAATATTCAACTAATGAAGACAACCATGACTTAAAATGAGTACAGAGAAACAATTGGTTCAATTCGTCAGAACAGCCTTTGGGCTCAATCACAGTACTACGATTGAGTGAAGAAGAGAGAGTCATTGAAACAGTACACTGATGATATAAAGAGGCGATTTCAATTATGAGTCTCGATTCTTCTTCCTGAGCAGCCATTTTGGATAATCGTGCCTTTAACTGAGAAATAATCGACATGTATTCGACCCAATTTATTGGTTTAATTTCATCACCGGCGGTATTGAACGTGTAATGGGATTGCGGATCACGCAGTTTTAAATAATCAAGGTATTTTTGAGCCAGTTGGGCACATATTATCCGTACTTCTTCATGACAATAATCCTGCTCATTAGGAACATCCAGATATTTATGGAGACGACTTTCCAAATGTTTCAGTTCATATTTGAGTTGAGCTTTGGCTCGATAATCGTCCGTAAGAAACCAATGCGACAAACCAGGTGTATTTTGAGTCATCCATTTCTCCTCAAGCATCATTCTGAAGCTCGAACTTTAACAATAGCACTGAAATAAGAAATATGTAACTCCCGGCATCGCACGGCTGTCCCATTAAAAATGTGACGTCTTTCCGAGCGTAGCGAGGAATCTCCTGCAAATTGGCACAATCTGAATTAATGCATTAATTATCATTACCCTTTAAACTCTTTGTTTTTACAAGGAATTTAATGTTGTCATCAGAAAATGCACCTGGATTTTTATATCATTTCGACACACTCGAAGATCCAAGAATTGATAGAAAGAAATTGTATCCTTTAACGGAACTATTATTTGTTGTTATCTGCGCTAACATATGTGGAGCTCAGAGTTGAGCGTGATTTTGTAACATTCGGAGAAGAACAATTAGATTATTTACGCCGATTTTTACCTTTTGAGGATGGCATTCCATCTAAAAATACATAGGCTCGTGTATTTTCGATTTTAAATCCGGATGAATTTAAGAAGTGCTTTATTTCCTGGATTCAATCATTCCAACAAGCATTGGGTAATTTGATAGCCATTGATGGCAAAACATTAAAGAAATTTAAGGATATGAGCATTAGGCGCCTGCAGAAAAAGGCTGGCTGGGGAGACTCGACTCTTGATATGATTTTAATGGCCGCATTTTAATGGAATCGTGCAATCTTGCAGGAGATTCCTCGCTACGCTCGGAAAGACGTCATTTTTTTAATGAGACAGCCGTGCCCGGCATCGCCAGAATGGCTTTTTAGCTTATTTCCTTTAAAAAATGCAAATGACTGAATTAAAATGAACTATTCTTATTAAATGCACAAAAATAATTGCAAGAAGAAGATAATCTTGCCAAAATTAGAGCATATTTTTTTTAACCTTCAGGAGCAAATTGATGTCCCAGAGCCACTGTTTGCTCGTTATTGACACTACACCAGTCAGTAATGAGCTGAAGGATTATTTTGCAAAGTTTAATCTGGACATAGTACAACAAAAAAGCCTTTATCCGATTCATATCGAGCAGGGAATGCCTGCTGCCATCTTGATTCATTGGTCTATTTTAAAAAATGAGCCAGATACGATTAAACAATTTTATAACAACTATCCGGTTCCTCTCATTATTATAAACGACTCCCCTGATGAGGAGGTTAGCATTGCCATGCTTGAAACGGGTGCGGATGATGTCATGACCAAACCGCTGTATCCCCGCGAACTGCATGCACGAATAACGGCTATAGCCCGTCGAGTCATTCGCGCCCAGCAAAAAATGGCACATGGAAAAGATGTATTAATGTTTACAAACTGGCGTCTCTACCCAGCAGCCAGACAGGTATTTGGAGAGAACAATCAGGAATTACAATTAAGCGCCGGTGAGTATGACTTGCTCTTAACTTTCGTTCAGCAACCGCAACGAGTTTTGGATCGAGAATTTTTACTTCAAATCACCAAAAACACCGATTTAACCCCATTTGATAGAAGGATTGATGTACAAATCAGTCGATTACGCCAAAAAATAGAAGTCGATGCAAAAAAACCCGCCTTGATAAAAACCATTCGCAACGGCGGCTACATGTTCACAGCTAGAGTTGTCACGCTGAAAGAGAGTGATGTCGAATAAAACTCATTAATTTGTGATAGAATACACCAAATGTAAAAAAAATATGCAAGAGAGAGCTGATGCCTGTCTATTTAGAAAAGAACATCTACGATATTAATTGTCCTGTTGTTGACTGGAACGGTCATCTTCTACCTGAGTGGTTGTTTTACATACCTAAAATAAAAGACACCTTTATATCTCCTGCCGCCCAATTCAAGCCTGTAGCCGCTCTTTCTGGCTCTCCATGGCAAACGACCACAACACCAAAGCAACAAAAACTGGCAAAAACACTAATCATTGATACCCATTTTTATATAAACGGGCTGCAAGAACAGGACTTAATTGCCCAAATTGAATGGTTCAAACTCCAAGAGATAACGGTTTATTTATGCATAGAACGAGATGGATTAAAATCACTGGTTTCATGCAATGAACCAAATCAGAATTTTGAAGCCTATATTGAGTTCCTTGGCCAATTCGATGAAACAACAGATTATGAGCAACTGACGGCCAGCAACAATCTTGTCCGAGATACAACAGCGGTACTCAATGTTGAGCGCAGTCAACAAATGTTTGCGTGCATGAATCAGCAAAAAAGACACATTGTCTCAAATCACCGCGGCTCCGATGACGGTTCGGCGACCTCCACTCCAGAATACAGATTTTACGATGAATCAGCTTATGCCATTCATATACCCTATGCGATTCTCGCACAAAACAAAGCAATGAAAGCCGCAGATTATCCCATTTGTCTGAATCCACCGGCGGACTGTGCCGATGGTAATGATTTAATCCATTTAATAACCCAATATCCCTATCTTACCCATAAACTGCTTGAACAGAATAAAGATCTGATCACCCATGAACTGGTTTCGGCGTTCTATCACAAACTGCCTGAGTTAAGAGCGGTTATTATTCCCTACTGTTATGATCTGATAGGTCAATCACCTATAATAGATATTGATTATTATATCCTTTTAAAGGATAAACTCGATCTGCACCAAATACCTCTTGAACACTTCAAATTAAATTACTCTCTGTTCAAATGGGCTTGTCCAAATCTTGAAGAGCGATTCGATGCCCTGCTGCATACTGGTTTTAACGCAAAATCATTGCTTAAAGTTTTTCCACATAGGGCGCATGAAATTTTCAGCCATTTCCCTCCAAAAGACCTTTATGACTTAAAGGATTATATTACAGCAGTGCCAGAAGATGCTGACAGTATTATTCAATCTCATCAATCGCTTCTGGTAAATGCAACAAACTCGAAGTTTTTCCTAATACAAATAAGGTATTTTTGGACTGTCTTTAAAAATGCAAAAACAACTAAAGCTCTATTAAATGATCTAATTCAACCTCATCTAGACTCCATGGATATAATCGTTGACTATCTTGCTTGCGAGCCACCGGAAGTTGAGGCTTTCCTTAAAAAGAACAACCTGTTCACTGGATTATCAAAGCACTTCATTATAAGTCTTGCTAATAAAAATCCCCAAATGGCTGCTTATCTTTTTAAATATCTAAACACCCCATTAACTTTTATTGATCTAGAATGTGTAACCAATAAAGACTTAAAACTAAGCCTTTATGAAAGATACCAACCCCAAGTGAGTTCAATCAAAGATTTGATAATTTTATTGTCACTGTATCCGGAACAATTCGATCGTCTCATAGATGAATATCAATTCTTATTAGAAAACTCAGGCTCATTTAGGGTTGATCACTTGCCCCCAAAACTCGCATTAACATTAATCCAACTTTTTCCTGATAAAGCTCAAATTAATGAAGTTAATACACCATCCATCAATCCCTTATGGCAAAAGCCTCCATTTATTAATCACATACTAAATCAAATAAGCAGAAAGAATATTGATATAAATTCATTAATCTCATATTACGACCAACTTGCCTTTCTAGGTCGAGATTTGGCAGAGCAGATTATTGCGGAGCAGATTCTTATAAGTACAGAAAAATTCTCGCTCCCGGCTCTTGATTCCAGAAAAACCAAAGGGGATATAATCCTCTTTGAAACAAGCCCCATAATAGAAATAATGGCTCAAGTGACATACTCTAGTATGCAAATGCTTGTTTATACCCCTTCATTTTCACATCCTGAACACCCCCCTCAATACAACGAGTGTACCGCATTAACCATTGGAATGCTGGAAGATGCCCTTGAAGTTGATTTGAGAAAGTTCCCTAATTTAATTTCTTTAAAAATTAATCTTTGTACTGCCAGTCCTTTTAAAATCCAACAATTCTTTGATGAACTCAACCAATATTGTCCTAAATTAACTCATTTAAGCGCTCCTGAATCCCTAGCCCCAAAATCATGTCACCTCCCTTATAAAATTAACTACCAAAAAGAAAAAAAGTTAAAAGAATCAATAACGTCCAGCATCAATATGGTCAATACAATAATGAGGGAAATTAAAGCATACTCATTGCAAGATGGCGCTTCATCATCCCATGACTTACCTCCTGTTGATAAACAAGCTATTAATTTATTTCAACGAACTGATAATTCAACAGCCAAATCCTCATCATCAATATTTGTGGCAAATAATACTCTATCTCATTCAACCCTGTCGCCCAATACAAGTCATTCGTTTATAATGGTAAAAACCGGTGAGTTACTTAATGGGCAAGGAAAAGAACCGCATCGTTTACGAACAGGAATTATTGAGCTTAATGACGATTTGAGTAGGCAACACACTCAAATCCCTGAGTTTATTTTACGCCCTCTACCTCAAAAATTAACACCTGAATTAATTAATGTATGCCGATTGGGAGATGATGGTTTTTACTATCTTCTGACGCTAAAGACATCTGCCAATCAAACTGTTCGCTTACTCTCGGCAGACGCACAAGAAGAGTTAATCGCCCTTGATTCTCAAGGTGTCGAAACAAAACTCATGAGGGGTTCTGACGATTTTTACTATGTACTATTGGATAAAGAATGTACCCTGAGTTACGTCATAAAAGCTCCTGAACCGCAAAAATCGCTAAGAAGTTATAGACATCTCAAAGCGGATGATCCTATTAAAGAGATTTTGGATAGATACTTAAATCTGCCAAACTATACACCTGAAAGTACACGATTCGAATCCAAGCGAGTTTGCGAAACCTTCCCTGAATGGTTTGAACGTCTCTATACTATTGGACAAGGAAGTTGTCAGGAACGTTGTTGTGCAGTATGGTTTCAAATAGCTAAAAATCCAATTATCAAGGATCGAGCTCGACTGGTGGATATTGAAAATAACCACGTACGACTGGAAATCAAGGATCTTGAAGGGCGATGGATACAAGTGGATTTAGGCGGAATCAGGGCAAATCACTGTTATGACAATCGCAATTCCTATAAGGCACATACTCTTTCATCTGCCCAAGATATTCAGAACCGTCATGCCTTAAATAAGAATCACATACCCAATGTTCAGGCTAGCTCATCGAGCTCCACTTCCTGTGCGCCAAGTCAATCCCACTTTTACGAACAGAAAGAGAAATGGAATTGTATTGAGACTTTTGTTCAGCTGGAAACGCTAATAAGCAACCATCAAATCCCCAAGATAGTGAGTCATTTGGATCAAGTATTTGACTACGAACAGTTCCCGGTACTATTAATTCATCAAAACCGAGAGGTGTGTGCACAACAATTTTTACATCAGGCAAAATTACACAATCGACCGGTCTTTTTTTTACATGACCCGAATCAAGTAAAAGTGGGAAAAGAGCAGATCCATCTTGAATCCGATTCGCCCACCATATCGACAGAAGATGCTCTTGATTTATTCAAAAAACGAAATCGTGGAAATCCCGACGCAACGATACTGATAGACTGGGCTGCATTTAGTCCACAACAACGAGTAGCGCTTAATAGTATTATTGATAAAAAACACAGTTTATATAACAAAAAATTAAAATTCAAAATTTACAGTCTGTGTTCTGAATTACCAAAAGACAGCTCCTTTGTATCAAGGCACCCACATTTAATCAAACCATTACTGCCCATACCTGCAGTGCATACACTTCAGGCTGCTCGACAATGTACCATTGATTTAAAAGGCTTAGGAGATTGGCAAGAAACCTTATTTGGCCCCATAATATTAAATAACAATCAATTAGAATGGCAGAAATCTGAATTTGTTTTAACCTTGGAAGAAAATGATCCTCAGCCATTATTAATGATTCTGAGTAATATTCCCACACACGCCAGGAAGGAACTGAATACTTTATTACAAAGAGCCAAGGCACAAGGTTACCTGGAGTATCACCACGCCCAAATACCCCTAACAGAACAAGTTCAGTTTAAATTAGACTGTACTGAATTTAATGTTACAAAATTTCAGCCGGTGCATTTGATAAAAAACATAGAAAGCTCACAATTACCACCAGATTTCAGGTCATCAATACCGAACTCTTTGATTTTTTATTAACCAATAAAAAAGTAGATCAAGGCCAATACCAAATAATGCCGGGCTGGCTAGAACAAGCCAAAGATAGCAGACTTACTCTGTTTATCACTTCAGAGTTATCTGACCATCAATGGTATTGTTTATTAGAGCATGCTCAATTTTATCGGGTTGAATTAACATTGCTTTGCGCCAAGGGAGTGAGCATCCCTCATAAAATAAATGTAAATCAGGGAGCGGAACCAGAAGTTAACAGAGCCATCTCCTTTGATGAGCCGTTAATTTATTTAAGCAACCAACCCAAAAAATGCGTGACAACAGAAGAACAGGCCTTGTGTTTTGCAATTGAGGATTATAATTATCAAGATCTGATAACCTGGGTTAATTATCTGTATCAAAATAACCAGTTTACTGATTTTAATGAACAGACAAGTGATGTCTTCAGTGCCCTGAAACAAGGAAGAACCGTAGTACTTTATGGTGAATTCTCCTCTTCATTACTGTATGCATTACAACCGCTTATCTTGTCGCAAACATTTCTCGATGATAAAGCATGGCCGGGTCGTTTGATTTTATCAATTGATAAAAAGTGTCGTCCTGATCTGCGTTTTTTACCACAACAATGTGTTCAATCAATAGAATTTATAGCCTCACATGAAATTAAACCCAAAATCATCTATAAAGAATTAGCCGATGACAGTACGGACTTAAGTGATTCAGAACAAAAAGCAGAGCGTTATCTGGTTGATCGATTGATTGTTCTAACTGATGCAATAAGAAATTACCCCATATGTACTATGATAGGAAAAACCGGGGTAGGGAAAACATTTTTAATCAGAGAAATTAAAAAACGTTATCCAGAGCAATACCAGGTCTATCATGAGCTGGAACATTTTGAAGAATTTGCTTTAGATGGCGGTGATAAAGTCAAAGTACTGTTTTTAGATGAAGTCAATATTGCCAACAAACACTTAACCATGTTTGAACCTTTGAAGGAAGGAGGAAATGCCCGCATCCTGTATCAAGGGCGTATTTATGAACTCACAGCAAAACACCGGATTGTATGCGCCGCCAATCCTCTTCATTATGGCGGTGGGAGAGTAAAGCAAAAACTGTTTACAGGACAGGATGTACCCGAACTTCATTTGGCAGAAATGCCCACTTATTCTATTTATGAGTACCTTTTAAAACCGATATATCATACTGTTGCACCCTATATGAATGAGCAGGATTTTAAAACCAAATGCCTGCATTTTTTAGCTCAATACAAACAAAGCCAGCTCAATAAAGAAAATAAACTCTGCATTCGAAATTTACAGGAATGGGTCATTTCTTTTGCTATGGAATTATTGAAACATCAACCTGAAACCTTTCTTAAGAAAAGGAAAATTCATATTGATGCGCATGTGACCGATATTATTATTACGGACTCAATGAATTCCTTACATAAAATCTTACGTCGTAGTATTGAAATACGAAAACAAAGATATCTTGAGCGTAGAGGCAGTATTTGGGGTTTAAACGGATGTTTAATAGAAGGCCGTCCTGGTATGGGAAAATCAGAATTAATCAGATTTCGTCTTGCCAAATCAGGATATATACAAGCAAAACCTGGAAAGGATGCGCCTGAAAACACGTTAACCTACATCAAAATTGATGCCAGCCTCTCAGATGAATCAAAAAAGGATTTTATCCGTAAAGCATTCAATCAAGGTCAAATCGTTTGGCTTGATGAAGTAAACAGCATCCTTGATGAAGGATTTGAACATTGGATGAATGCTTTTCTTTCTGGATTTGATCCAGATACCCACCTCAAAGCCCAAGTTCCAGGATTCATGCTTCTGGTAACAGCAAATAGCATTGGCATGGAAGGACGCAGCTTAATTGGGCCTGCCTTTAGAGGGCGCTTAACTCAGTTAACCATGCCCGAACCAACAATCAAAGATTTCGAGATGATCATTGAAAATAAATTACCCTGTCAGTTAGAAGAAAAACAACGCCACACTATGGCAAGCGAGTTAGTAGTGTTGATGGAAAAAAATAAAAATCTCACATTACGCGAGATTACGCCTAAACTTGAATTAATATCCCGAATTTATAGGGATAGCCCGGAAGTAGATAATGCCCTAAGCATATGATGAGCGAGATACGGTATGGTGAAACAAATACTCTTTGTCGCAATGATTATTCTGGGAGGCGTACTGCTCTTAATGTATGTCTTTCAGAGGCATTTAATTTATTTTCCGGATAGACATAAACCCAGCTTAAACACATTTCATGCCCAGGATATGGCTTTAGTTACTTTACATACTGCAGATAATTTAAAATTAAAATCCTGGTACAAGCCTGCAGAAAATAAGCAACCAACTATCTTTTATTTACATGGAAATGCAGGTCATATAGGCTACAGAATGCCCCTGGCTCGACAATTTCTTGATTCAGGCATGGGACTGCTTTTATTGGAGTATCGAGGTTATGGCGGCAATATTGGAAGTCCTACAGAACAAGGGTTTTACAAGGATGGAGAGGCCGCGTTAAATTATTTACTCCAGCAAGGGGTTCCACCTCAAAAAATCATCCTGTTTGGAGAATCCTTAGGTACTGGGGTTGCCACTAAATTAGCAACTGAGCATCAGTTTTGCGCTATTATTCTCCAATCCCCTTTTACTTCTCTTGTAAACTTGTCCCGATATCATTACCCATGGTTATTCATTAGCCCCTGGGATAAATACGAATCAATAAAACGCATTTCAAAAATTAAAGCCCCCTTACTCATTGTACATGGAACACGAGATCAGATAGTACCCTATTCTGAAGGTTTAAAACTGTATAATGAAGCGGTTGAACCTAAAAAAATACTCACAGTCCATGGCTATGATCATAATAATTTATGGAGCAGCCCAGAGTTTTCAAAAGAAATTATTCACTTTATTAAGGAGTATTGCCATCACTAAATCAAGCGGTTCTAGTCAGGTGATGGTTCACTCAATATAAATGGTCTTGCCTATCTTAATGCGTAATAAACCATTTCATAATAGTCTTTAATGGGAATGAATGAAATTCACACCAGCGCTGAATGATATAACGATCCAATTCTTGTGGGATCCCATGAATCCCATTCGTCATTTTATTTTGCAAGAACATTAATGAAGCCAAATTATGGATATAAAACTCAGGATCGATGTATTTAATAGGAGTTGGATCTTGAAGAATAAAATTCACCGGTTTTTTATTATTCAATACGTCTTCTGCGCTAAATTGATCTCCAAACTCATCATAAATCCCCATATTGGCTAATATTTTTCCTGAAAACCATTCACGTGGAAAACCACTCATAATCGACTTTCGTCCTGTGGCAGTAACAATAATATCTGCCGAGATGATCGCTTTTTTTAAATTGAGAATATCGGTCGGGTCAATTGTAGGGATATTCAATTCATGAGCCGCATTTCTTTGTTCGGCGCATAAATCAGCCACAGCAACTGGTGTGTGATTTTGAGTACAAAAATAGGCCAATCCTCTGCCTATTTTTCCAAACCCAAAAATGAGCCAAGACAACTTCGCAGGATTAATGTTCTTTTCCTGAGCAACAGCCAAATTAATGCTTTCCGCACATCCAAACACTGTCTCCAGCTGCTTCGTCAGAGTAAGATCAATACTGATAACAGGAAAATCAAGTGATTGACAACGATAAAACTGATCACCAGATCCTGTTAACTCAACAGCCCCTATATTAGGCTTTCCCAAGGCCTGATAAAGCTCTGCTCCACAATCAAAATAAACATCAAAATGCTCTCCTAGCATCGTACTCATGTCCTCGACATAACGAACTCCGGCTAAACCCAAAGAGAAAACAACATTCGGATCAGCCAACATAAACGAAGAGGGATTAGTCACTGTAACCTCAGCGCCAGCGGCAAGCAAACACGCTATTTTTAATACCGTATTAGTAACAAGAGGGACATGATGAATCACCCTCAATCCATTCAATGGGCGGGTACTCATCCAAAGTCCAAGTTGCTCGTGCATAAAAGGGGCTGTTAATTGTGGGTAAGCCAGAAAATATTTTGTGAGCTCGGGATGCATATTATCTAGCATAAGGGAGAAGTTGATCTATAGTAAATAATTCATTCTCCCCACACAACAGAATAAAATATATATTCCATTCAATTTGGCTTAGACAACACATAGTGTAAACCTGGCGCGAGTTACCCAACAACAAAATCCTCACCTACGCCCGGGATTCTTGTCCATTCACAAACGGCGCCATGATAACTTAAAGCAGTAATATCCGGTTGCGCAGGGCCTTTTGCAGTAATCACAAAGACACAAGCTCTGGACTCAAAAGACGGGGCCTGTTTTACAGCAGTAAGCGTGTAAGCAATGTCAAAATCAGCATCTTTGGAAAACCCAAACCCATAGACAAATGCAGACTCTGGACCAAGTTCCGTGCTGTGAATTGAATTGCATAAGGAATCAGAAAAAGAACCCTCCTGGCTTATAGATTGTAAAGTAAGTTTCCATTGCCCGTCTTTGGAAGCCACATTATGCCAGGTATGAATGCCAGGACAGTAAGGTGATGCATTAATTTGCCCGGCAAATAGAAGCATCAGTGTAACCAGTATTTTTTTCATCCTTTATTCCCTTATAACCCATTCAATTTAGTATCCGAGGGAACACTATAAGTCTAAAATAATGTTCAATGCAATGAAAAAATTACTGATTTAAATCATTCACCGCATCAAGAACTGTTTCAAGATTACCCGACATTTCGCTTGTAAATCCCTGATGATTTATCAAATCCAATTGCGTCATAGAAGGAGTTGACTAATACCATAACTATTTTCGCTTTTTACCAATTTTAACCATTTTCACTGTTTTAATTGTATTATCACTGACTCGCAAAATTTCGATCCGATAATTTTCTATGGTTAAGCAGGACTCTGAAGGCGGGATATATCCCAAATATTCTATGATTAAGCCACTTAAAGTTCTTGGACCTATAGAAGGCAAACTCCAACTCATCATCCTGTTTAAATGTCTAAGCGTTAAACTCGCATCTACAATCACTGTTCCATCATCCTGAGGAATAATATCCCGGCTCAATGCAGCAATATCCGTTGTAAATTCACCAACAATTTCTTCAAGGATGTCCTCCATGGTAACCAGCCCCAGGATGTCACCATACTCATCAACGACAAAACAACTTCTTCGTTTCATTTTCCTGAAATTTAAAATTTGCACATTCAAAGGAGTCGCTTCGGGAATATAATAAGGAGTATCCGCTGAATTTAATAAGCTATCCAGATCCAATTTATCTTCTAACGCCAGATTCAATACATTTCTCGCATGGATCATCCCAACAAGATTATCGATGGAACCACGATATATAGGTAATCGAGTGTGTTGTGCCGTTTCTAGTTGTTCCAAAAGTTGCAACCAGGGTTGATCCAGATCAATTCCAACAATATCAGCCTTGGGTACCATAATGTCTTCAACAGTCGCCTGTTCAAGATCGAGCAGACTAATCAACATACTTTTATGCTCTACAGGCAATAGCCCTCCTGCTTCATGCACTACTGAACGCAACTCTTCACCAGTTAACGCTTCCTTTTGAATGCGATTTATTGATATTCCAAAAATACGCAATATTCCATTTGAAAAAAAACTGATCACCTGTACCAAAGGAGCAAAAAGCCATTGCAAAATGTATAAGAACAATGAAGAAGAAAAAGCGACTTGCTGGGGATATATCGCTGCTAAAGTTTTCGGTGTCATTTCCGAAAATACCAGAATAATTAAAGTAAGGAGAATGGTAGCGGCAGCTACACCAGCATCACCATAATAACGCTGTCCAATAAGAGTGGCGATTGTCGATGCGACGATGTTCGCCAGAGTATTGCCAATCAATACGACACTTAATAATTTGTCGGGCCTGGCCAGCATTTGATTGACTCGAATGGCTTGCTTATTTCTCTTTTTTACCAAATGCCTCAATTTATACCGGTTAATGGACATCATCCCTATTTCAGAACCAGAAAAAAAAGCAGAAAGAATAATCAATGAAACCAGCATGATTAATAAAGAGGATATATGGATTTGCACTGGGTTTCCTTAAGCTATAGCGCTGAATTAAGAATTCACATAAATAATCGTAAGATTATTTTAGGCGATTTGCAGGTATAGTCCAAGGAATATAAACAAACGAAACAGAAGGCGTCATTAATAATGAATCAGCAGTTAGATGTTGAGTGTGCATCCTTTAAATGGATTTGACAAACAGGTCGACTGCCGCTCACAAAAACGAAGCACAAATATAGATTGCGCATCGAAGCACGAAAGTCAACCTGTTTGTCCAGGATAATATAACAGGATTGGCTGGTTTTATTTTTTAGCCTGATTAAAACGCTCTACACTGGATATTATTTCTTTGCGAGCGTCCTCTGGTCCAACCCAGCCATCGATTTTAACCCATTTACCTTCTTCCAAATCTTTATAATGATTGAAAAAATGCTCCAATGACAAGAGCAAATGCTTGGGTAAATCGTTATAGGTCGCTATGGATTGATACATTTTACTCAGCTTGGTGGTTGGCACAGCCAGTAATTTAGCATCAACGCCCGATTCATCGGTCATCTTTAACATTCCGACAACACGACATGGAATTACCGCTCCACTGATTAATGGAACCGGTGTCACCACCAGAACGTCTACTGGATCCCCATCCTCAGAAAGAGTATTCGGAATATATCCATAATTTGTTGGATAAAACATGGCTGTAGACATAAATCGATCAACAAAAAGAGCTCCAGTCTCCTTATCCACTTCATATTTAACCGGTTCACCGTGCATAGGAATTTCGATAATTACATTAATTTCATTTGGCACATCACGACCGCTTTTAATCTCCATTAAACTCATTTATGGACCCTTATACTAAGAAAAACCGCTATTATGCGAAAAATCGCACCAAAAGGCAAAGACAAGCTGTCGCAATCTAATAAAGGAAATGTATAATATCATTTTTACCCGTTTGATTGATGACCTATGAATTGCTTGTTTTGTAAAATTGCTCAGGGAGAAATTCCGGCCACAGTTTTATTTGAAGACAATGAAATTATCGCTTTTAGGGATATTAGACCACAAGCACCCACTCATATATTAATTATACCCAAAAAACATATTGCCACTATTAATGACACCAGCGAAGACGATGAGCAACTGCTTGGAAAAATGGTGTTAAAGGCAAAAAAATTGGCCGAAAGTGAAGGGCTTAGCGAAGTGGGTTATCGATTAGTATTTAATATAAATTCTGGTGGCGGGCAGGAGGTTTACCACATTCATTTACATTTACTGGGCGGACGTCAAATGACTTGGCCGCCAGGTTAGGAGTTCTTGCTATGGAACAACTGTATAAAAAACTAATAGAAGAAGTTGGTGAAGACGTACAACGGGAGGGATTGGTAGATACTCCCGCGCGTGCAGCTAATGCGATGCGTTATTTAACCAAAGGCTATCATGAAAGCTTGGACGACATAATAAATAATGCGCTGTTTGACTCAGACATGAGTGAAATGGTCATAGTAAAGGATATTGAGCTCTATTCGTTATGCGAACACCACTTATTACCGTTCATTGGTAAATGTCATGTTGGATATCTACCCAGTGGAAAAGTTATTGGCCTGTCCAAAATTGCGCGTATCGTTGACTTTTATGCGCGACGCTTACAAATTCAGGAACGAATGACAGGTGAAATAGCCCATTGTATTGAAGACATCACTGGAGCTCGTGGGGTAGCTGTCGTAATCGAAGCCAAACATCTATGTATGATGATGCGTGGTGTAGAAAAGCAAAATTCGGTCATGACCACATCCGTGATGCTGGGTGAAATGCAGCATAACTCAAACTCTCGTATGGAGTTTTTGAATCTGGTTCGATAATGGTTCACTTAGCTTGATACATTGGTTGAACTCTATTCTGAGGTAGATGCCACTACCTCAATTAAGTTAAATACGTTATACAACGTCCATCAACATGGCTTCAACAAAAAAGCCCGCAAAACAATCGAATTGCGGGCTTATTTTTTATTTAATCACTGCTTTAATCGGTGTTTATCATTCGAACAAGGAATGTTTCTATCGCCTCAACACATCAAACTGAGGCGATAGTTCATAATCACTCTTCTTCTGAATTACCGTTTACATCGACTACTTCATCCTGCTCTTCAGCAACAACAGGAGCTGGAGTAGCTGCTTCAGTTTTTGCTTCTGATTGAGGCTTATCTTTCCATTCCAGTTTTACACGGCCTTGTTTATCAACTCCGGCAACAAAAACTTCAATATCCTGACCTTCTTTAAGAACATCCTCAACC
Organism: Legionella sp. km535; assembly: GCF_003990085.1. Classification (NCBI taxonomy): domain Bacteria; kingdom Pseudomonadati; phylum Pseudomonadota; class Gammaproteobacteria; order Legionellales; family Legionellaceae; genus Legionella; species Legionella sp. km535. The sequence continues at coordinate 22,564 of NZ_RZGU01000020.1, forward strand.
TTTTGTGATCTGTCATTACATATTTGAGAAATATGCAGCAATCCATCCTTACCAGGAAGCAGATTGATAAAGGCTCCAAAATCAACGATTTTACTTACTTTACCCTGATAGGTTTGTCCAACCTCTACTTCGGCGATTAGCGCCTTAATTTGGCGTTGGGCCTCTTCTAATGCCATCATATCAGGTGAAAACAGTTGCACCACGCCACTGTCATCTATATCAATAGAAACACCTGTGCTTTCAATCAAACCCTTGATGGTTGCGCCGCCTTTACCAATAATAGTACGAATTTTATCTTCAGCTACTTTCATTGTGGTAATTCTTGGAGCATGTTGCGATAATTCATCTCTGTGCTCTGACAAGGCATTGTTCATTACACCCAAAATATGGGTACGGCCTGCAAGTGCCTGATCCAGAGCTTGTTCCATTATTTCATTGGTAATCCCGGTAATCTTGATATCCATTTGCAATGCGGTAATACCTTTATCAGTTCCAGCCACTTTAAAATCCATATCGCCTAGATGATCTTCATCACCAAGGATATCGGTCAAAACAGCAAAACGATCACCTTCTTTTATTAAGCCCATTGCAACACCAGCTACGGGAGCCTTTAAAGGCACACCAGCATCCATTAACGCAAGGCTGGTACCACAAACTGTAGCCATAGAACTGGAACCATTCGATTCAGTAATTTCAGAAACGATACGCAGAACATAAGGAAAATCTGCTGGGTCTGGCAATACAGCCATTAAAGCACGTTTAGCCAGCCGTCCATGCCCAATTTCACGGCGCTTGGGACTACCGACCTGACCTGTTTCCCCTACAGAGTAAGGAGGGAAATTGTAATGCAGCATAAATCGATCTCTGGTTTCGCCTGTTATTCCATCAAGAATTTGCGCATCCCGATCATTACCTAAAGTTGCAACAACAATTGCCTGTGTTTCACCACGAGTAAATAGACAGGAACCATGAGTTCGATCCAGGAATTTTGTGCGCACAGAAATAGGACGAACTGTTTTATGATCACGGCCATCAATTCGTGGCTCACCATCAAGGATACGATTACGTACTATGGTACGTTCCAAATCGCCAAACATCTCTTCGATAACAGAAGCTGACAGTTCATCATTACCCGCCATCAAAGCGGTAACAGTTTGCTCTTTTAGTTCAGCAAGCCGTTGATAGCGCTGTTGCTTATCTCTCAGTAAATAGGCAGCCTCAACTTCATTTCGTGCCACATCGGCAACACGTGCCTGCAATGCGGTGTCAATTTCTGCAGGGTTCCAATCCCAACGAGCTTTACCTGCTTCGCCAGCCAGTTCTTCAATCGCCTTGATAACATTTTTCATCATCTCATGGCCGTACATAATTGCACCACGCATGATGTCTTCACTTAGTTCTTTAGCTTCTGATTCAACCATAAGGATGGCGTCTTTAGTTCCAGCGACAACCAGGTCAAGTTGCGATTGTTCAAGAGATTTTCTGCTTGGATTTAATAAATAAATACCATCTTTATATCCCACTCGCGCAGCACCAATTGGCCCATTAAAAGGTACGCCTGATAATGCAAGAGCTGCAGAAGCACCAATCATTGCGATAATATCGGAAGATACTTCTGGATTCAGAGATAGAACAGTAGCAATAATCTGTATTTCATTGCGGAAGTTATCTGGAAACAAAGGTCGGATTGGTCTGTCGATTAATCGTGAAATTAAAGTTTCATTATCACTGGGTCTGCCTTCACGTTTTTGGAAGCCTCCCGGTATTTTTCCAACTGCATAAAATTTTTCTTGATAGTTCACTGTCAAAGGAAAAAATCCGTTGTTTTCAGCTCCATCCTTCTTGCCAACCACAGTAACCAATACCTGCGTTCCGTTCATGCTTGCCAGTACAGCACCATCAGCTTGTCGTGCTACTTCACCGGTTTCCAGCACTAAGGTATGTTCACCAAATGCGATCTCTTTTGTAATTTTAGCCACGTAATGTCCCCATTAAGTAATAATAACGAAAAAAAAGGCGCAGAAAACTGCGCCTTTTTAAACGATTGTATTTATTTGATATGTCTCATAAGAGACAATAATCCTATCAATCAATAAGAATCTCTCAATCCCAAACTTTGTATCAATGTTTGATAGCGCGATAGATCATTTCGCTTCAAATATTTTAAAAGTTTACGGCGCTTATTCACTAACTCTTGCAGTCCGCGTCTGGAATGAAAATCTTTTTTATTTTCTTTAAAATGATCAGTCAAATATTTGATTCTGCCAGTAATTAAAGAAACCTGTACTTCAGGCGAACCGGTATCTTTATCGGCACGCTTATATTGATTAACAATTTCTGCTTTTTCCGCGCTATTTAGCGACATTATACACTCCTGGAACTGCTAAGTATTCATTTAAAGGCGGACATTCTACCAAGGCAAACAAAACGAAACAAGTGTTAGAAATTAAATTGTGCAAATAATTTCAAGTTTATTCCAAAACAAACATCAATTAATGTTCTAATTGAACGTTTGATGTAAAGGAAAGTAATCGTTTTGCTTTTAAATCACCATTAGCAAGTTGTTCGCCCAAGCCTATAAATTGCGCCCGCTCATCATAAAGACGTACGCAATCCCCCCTATCATCCTCGATTTTATTATGTATAACTCGTCCTTGACGAATCGTGATGACTTCATCATCAGAAAGAGTTATTGACGTCAAATAATCGATCGCTTTATCCATAGGAATTAAGCAATCGCGTAACTCGTCATGAGACATGATCAGTACTTCATCGATAGAATACATGGGCATATTTTCAAACCCTGATGTGTACAGTCTATGCAAACGAGTTACATGCGCACCTACTTCAAGGCTGTCACCAATATCTTCAACAAGATTGCGAATATAAGTTCCTTTACTGCATTGAACAGTTAATGAAAATTGTGTTCCGTCAAAGTTGTTTAAATGCAGTTGGCTGATGACAATTTCTCGTGGTTGACGCTCTATTTCTATCCCTTCTCTGGCGAATCGATATAAAGGAGTCCCATTGTGTTTTAGGGCAGAAAACATTGAAGGAGTCTGCCGAATAGCTCCTTTATACTGCGCAAGTATAGCTGACAACTGGTCTTCAGTAATACAAAAATCGTCTACCTGAGCAATCACTTGCCCGGTAGAGTCGGAGGTATTAGTCTTTATTCCTAATACACCGGTTGTTTCATAACACTTATCTGCATCAAGCAGATATTGACAAATTTTAGTTGCTTCGCCAAAACAGATGGGTAACATGCCTGTAGCTAATGGATCCAGACTCCCTGTATGACCGGCTTTTTTAGCTCCAAATATACGCTTCACTTTTTGAAGAGCGCTATTTGAGGTAATTCCTTCAGGCTTATTTAATAAAAAAATTCCATTTATTGCCGTTGGCCCCTCAGTGGTTTTCATCTTCATCTGAAACCGGAGGATTAACTTCATCAATTAAACGGCTTAATCGTTCACCATATTCAATTGATTCATCATAGATAAAATGAAGTTGCGGAACAGTACGTAAAGTAATGCTACGAGCCAAGGCACTACGTAAATAGCTAGCCGCAGCGTTCAAAATAGTGGTGGCAAGATCTTTATCGACATCAAAAATAGTGAAGTATACTTTAGCATGCCCCAAATCAGCAGCAACTTTAACTGCTGAAATGGTTATAAAGCCTTTCAAACGTGGGTCTCGAACTTCCAGAGGAATAATTTGAGCCAACTTACGCTGGATCATCTCAGCAATTCTATCAGTTCGTTTAAAATTATTACTCATTTATAGATCACGCTTTATTTCAACTGTTTCATACACTTCTATCAGATCACCAGGTTTAACATCATTGTAATTTTTCACGCCTATTCCACATTCAAATCCTTGACGTACTTCTACGACATCATCTTTAAATCGTCTGAGAGATTCAAGTGTACCTTCATAGATCACAACGTTTGACCTTAACACACGAATTGGATTGTTTCGCTTGATAGAGCCTTCAATGACCATACAACCAGCAATTGCGCCAATTTTAGGTGATTTGAACACATCCCTTACTTCAGCGGTACCAATTATTTCCTCTTTAAATTGAGGTGCAAGCATTCCAGTCAGAGCACCTTTGATTTGATCAACGATGTCATAAATAACACTATAATAATGCAGTGATACTGACTCTTGCTCAGCCAACCTCTTGGCGCTGGCATCTGCTCTTACGTTAAATCCAATAAGAATAGCATTTGAAGCAATAGCCAAATGTACATCAGATTCTGTAATTCCACCCACACCGTTGGAAATCACTTCTACTTTGACTTCATCATTCGACAGTTTCACCAGAGCATCAGAAATCGCTTCAATAGAACCCTGTACATCCGCTTTTAACACAATGTTCAGAACTTTTGACTCAGTAGCTGTCATATTCTCCATAATGCCTTCTATAGAAGATTTTTGGCGTCTTGCCAATTTGACATCACGGAATTTTCCTTGGCGGAATAGTGCTACTTCTCGAGCCTTTTTCTCATCAGGAACTACAACGGCTTCATCTCCAGCATGTGGTATGGCTGATAAACCTAAAACTTCAACTGGTATTGAAGGACCAGCACTATCCACCATATCACCATTGTCACCAACCAAAGCACGCACGCGACCGTATTGAAAACCTGCTAATAAAATATCGCCTTTGTGCAAGGTACCACTTTGAACCAATACAGTCGCAACAGGCCCTCTTCCCTTATCAAGGCGGGATTCAATAACAACGCCTTTAGCGGCACCATCGGTTAGTGCGGTCAGTTCCAGGACTTCTGATTGTAAAAGAATTGCATCAAGTAAATCATCAACACCCATACCTGTTTTTGCAGAGATACTCACAAACATAGTGTCTCCACCCCATGCCTCAGGAATGACTTCATGCACTGCCAGTTCATTCATCACTTTCTCAGGATCTGCATCTGGCTTATCCATTTTATTGATTGCAACAATAATTGGAACTTTTGCCGCTTTCGCATGTTGAATCGCTTCTATAGTCTGTGGTTTCGCACCATCATCAGCAGCGACTATCAGTACAACAATATCTGTTGCCTGAGCACCACGAGCCCGCATTGCGGTAAACGCGGCATGACCAGGTGTATCCAGGAAGGTAATATCACCTTTAGGTGTACTTACGTGGTATGCACCAATGTGCTGAGTAATACCTCCAGCTTCTCCGGCAGCAACTTTTGTACGTCGAATATAATCAAGCAACGATGTTTTACCATGATCCACGTGTCCCATAATAGTTACAACAGGAGCTCTGGACTCTGTTGTACTTCCTTTGGATATTGCTTCACCAAGACCAACTTCAATTGCGTCTTCTTTTATGACAATAGCTTTATGCCCCATTTCCTCAACCACGATCACTGCAGTTTCCTGGTCAATAACCTGATTAATTGTTGCCATTGCACCCAGGGTCATCATGATTTTAATTACTTCAGCAACTTTGACAGACATACGTTTAGCCAATTCGCCAACAGTAATTGTCTCAGGGATAAGGACCTCTCTAATAATGGGAGCAGTGGGAAGAGCAAATCCGTGAGTTAAAGATTCTTCAGCTTCTCGGTATTTTTCAGATTTTTCTGAGCCTTTACGTTTTTTAAATTTACTGCGACCGCCGCGTCGATGTGCATCTTGTTCATCATCTTCACGATCAAAAGTCTGATATTTAGGTTTCTTTTTCGCTTTCTTGAATTCGGCGGATTCTGATTCTGTACTGGCAATTTCAGGATGTTTCTTTTTACCAGCTTTGTCTACTTTGGGCTCTTCCTTTTTAGATGCTATCTGAACTTCTTCAATAATTGGTTCAACATCAAGCGCATCAGAAGCAAGCTGTTCTTCAGTGGCATTAGACTCAGTTATAGTTTCAGGTAATGATTCTTCTGTAGGTTCCTGCTCTGATTCAGAAGTTTCGGGTTGAACTGAAGCAGTGGTTTCACTCGATTCGATAATTTCTTCTGTATCCACTATTGGGTTTTCTGTAATTTCAGTGGCAGTAATCTGCTCTTCCTCAAGCTTATGAACCTCAGGCTCATGAATTGCCTCTTCAACCTCAGGTTGTTCAACAATACTGCTGCGTTTAACAAAGGTCTTTTTTTTGCGAACTTCGATATTCACTGTTTTCCCACTGTGAGCATCATGGCCAACAGTCACTTGGGTCAAACTTTTTCGTCTTAAGGTTATTCGCTCAGGAGCAGCACTTGTATCACGTGCAGAGCTACCCTTTAAATGATTCAGTAAAATTCGCTTTTGATCTTCATTCACAGTCTGTTGATCATCATTAAAAGATAACCCTGCTTCCTGTAACTGGTTCAATAAGCGCTCAACCGGGATACCAACGACTTGAGCTAATTGTTTAACCGTCACATCCGCCATATTTTAATCCCCTTTCAGCAGTTTTAATATAACTGCAAATATTCTAATACTACTTTCACCAAATTGGTGTATTTATTTTCAGAAACCATCTATCTATTGAAACCATGGTTCTCTGGCTTTCATTATTAATGCACCAGCTTGTTCTTCACTGATTCCTTCAATTTCTAACAACTCATCGACTGATTGTTCCGCAAGCTCTTCCATTGAAGTAATGCCTTTACTGGCTAATTTATTCGCTAATTCGTCCGTCATACCGTCCATAGAGAGCAAGGAATCATCAGGTGATCCAGAAAGACCTTTTCCTGAAGTAAGAGCCATAGCAAGTAATGTATCATTCGCTCGGTTTCTTAACTCCTCAACTATTTCCTCATCAAATTCTTCAATTGCTAACAACTCATCCTTAGGAACATAAGCCACTTCTTCGAGTGAAGAAAATCCATGAGCAACCAAAAGGGCTGCAATTTCTTCATCGATTTCCAATGCTGAAGTGAAGAGTTTAACAATTTTGCTGGACTCTTCCTGATTTTTATTTTCAAACTCATCTGTTGTCATTACATTGAGAGTCCAACCAGTCAATTGGCTAGCTAATCGAACGTTTTGCCCATTTCGACCAATCGCTTGAGACAGTTGATCTTTCTCTACTGCCAAATCCATAGTGTGGCTGTCTTCATCAACAACGATAGAAGTAATATCCGCTGGTGCCATGGCATTGATTACGAGCTGTGCAGGATTATCATCCCATAATATAATGTCAACACGCTCGCCACCTAACTCACTAGATACAGCTTGAACTCTGGCACCCCGCATACCAACACAGGCACCAATAGGATCGATACGACCGTCATTCGTTTTAACTGCAATTTTAGCCCTATTTCCTGGATCACGAGCAGCAGCTTTCACGTCAATAATGTTCTCACCAATCTCGGGTACTTCGATGCGAAATAATTCGACTAACATTTCATTGCGTGTACGACTCACAAATAATTGTGGTCCTCGAGCCTGAGGTGTAATTTCATATAAATAAGCTCGAACACGATCATTGGGTCTAAACATTTCGTGAGGTAGCATTTCAGATCGTGGCAAGAAGGCTTCAGCCTTACCGCCTAAATCGATAATGATATTGTCACGGGTGACTTTTTTAACTGTTCCATATACTAATTGACCCAATTTACTACGAAATTGATCAATCACCAACTCACGTTCAGCTTCTCTAACCTTCTGCATTATGACTTGACGAGCTGTCTGTGCTTCAATACGTCCAAACTCTATAGAAGGAATCAACTCCTCAATCCGTGTTCCAATCTCAGCGGCAGGATTTCGTTCTTTGGCTTGTTCCAGTGTTAATTGATGGTCTGGATATTCTAGTTCGCTTTCTTCAACAACATCCCAATATCTGAATGTTTCATACTCACCTGTTCTTGGATCCAGCTTAATACGAACGCCAATATCCAATCCAAAAATTTTCCGAGTAGCAGACTCCAATGCGGCCTGAATGGCAAGTATAATAACTTCTTTACTAACGCCTCTTTCGTTTGATAACGCCTCAGCAACTAATAACAATTCTTTGCTCATTGTTCGCCTCTCTAGACTGTCAAATTTGCTTTCACAATATTTGAAAATAGTATTTCATGATGTTCATTGTTAATATCCAGTACTACTGAACTCTCTGAAGCGGAGACAATAGTTCCTAACAACTTGCGCTTACCATTTACCGGCTTAAACGTCTTCAACTGTACAGGTTGTCCTGTATAACGCTCATACTGCCAAGCACTAAATAAAGGTCTCGGAATACCTGGAGATGAGATTTCCAAACTATAATTTCCAGGTATAGGATCTTCAACATCGAGAAGCGCACTAATGTGTTTGCTCACTTCCTGACAATCCTCAATTCCAATTCCATCTGGCTTATCTATGTAAATTCTTAATAAAGAATGTTTACCTTGAGATAGATATTCACATCCCCAAAGTTCATATCCCATAGCACGAACAGTAGGTGCTAATAAGTGTACCAATTCATCTTGCATCATAGTATTTACAAACAAAAAAAGGGCGCACACGCCCAAGTCTGTATAACGACTTAGATTCGCACGGTACCCTATGAAACATAATAAAAAACCCCATAAATGGGGTTCTAATAAAGTGGTAGCGGGGGCAGGATTTGAACCTACGACCTTCGGGTTATGAGCCCGACGAGCTACCAGGCTGCTCCACCCCGCGTCAACTGAGGCCAAGTATACTGTGACTTGGCATTCTTAGCAAGTACTTTCGCTAAAGAAATCAAATTAATTAACAAAAGCATTAATACACGCAGCAATTAATGCCCCAGGAAATATTCCCAAATACAACAAAGAAAGACAATTTATAGAAAATATAAATGTGTTTCCTTTACTTATAGTAATTTGATCGTTGTGAACCGGTTGATCAAAATACATGATTTTAACAATGCGCAGATAATAATAGGCACCGATTACTGTAAACAGCAAGCCAAGTACTGCCACCCAGGTTAACTGAACATCGACCAGGGCTTTTAAAACGAGTAATTTTGTAAAAAATCCAACGGTTGGGGGTACACCCGCCATAGAGAACATAACAAGCAACATCATAAATGCCAACCATGGATTACGTTTGTTTAACCCCTTTAGATCATCAATACTATCAATTTCCATGCCTTGCCTGGACATCAATACAATTATACCGAATGCACCAGCTGACATTAACGAATATATAAGGATATAGTACAACGCTGCAGAGTAACCTGCTGCATTAGCTGCCAATACACCAAATAAAGCATAGCCAATATGCGAAATTGCAGAATAAGCGAATAAGCGTTTGATACTAGTTTGTATTACTGCAAATAAATTACCTAGGCCAGCTGAGAGCAAGGACATGACCAGAATAATTTGTTGCCATTGAACTGTTATATCAACCAGACCAATTGTTAACAATCTGAACGCCATTCCCAATGCAGCAATTTTAGGAGCGGTACTAATAAATAGAGTTACAGAACTAGGTGCTCCTTGATAAACATCTGGGGCCCACATATGAAAGGGAACTGCTGCCAATTTAAATCCAACACCTGCCAGGATGAAAACCACAGCAAAAGCCATTATTGTATTTTGTTGTTGCCAATTGGCCGCCACAGCATTGGCTACATCTAACAAATCCAATTTACCTGTTGCACCATAAACTAAAGAAATACCATAAAGCAGCATTCCAGATGCAATAGCTCCCATAACGAAATATTTCATTGCAGCTTCGGATGCATCACTGTTGGTTCTTCTGATGGCTGTCATTGCATAAAGCGGCAAGGACATTAATTCAAGTCCGAGATATATGGTCAACAATGAGTGAGCTGAAACGAGAATCATCATACCCAGAGTAGAAAATAAACCCAAAATATAATAATCACCCGAGGGGATTTTGCGCTCGTCGATGTAATTTCTGGAATAAATAAAACTTAATAGAACCGTTATATAAATAAATAACTTCATCAGGTGACCCACGTCATCACTGATAAATAAATTATTGAAAATTAATAATTTAAAACTTCCCAGATACAGATAGCTCACACTGGCAGATAAAATTAAACCAGCACATGCAATGTAAAATGCGATGTCTGAATGTTTGTGGCGAACAAATAAATCAGCAAGCAAAGCAAGGCATGCGGTGACCAACACGATCATTTCAGGGAGTGCTACATGGAGATTTTCAAGTATTGCTATCATATTGTTTAACCTTGCGTTGTTACAATTTTGATTTATCGGCTAATGCCAATGTATGACTGACTGTTTGATGGACATATTCCAACATGGGTTTAGGATAAACCCCCATGGCAATAACCATCAAAGCAAGTAGAACATAAGCGCTTAACTCGAAACCTGATATATCTTTTAAGGCAGCAACCTTTTCATTGGCTACAGGACCGAAAATTACTCTTTTATACATCCACAAAGTATAAGCAGCTCCTATAATGAGCGTTAAAGCAGCCCAAAACGCAACCCAAAAACCTGCTTTTATACTGCCTAAGATAACCATAAACTCGCCAACAAAGCCGGAAGTACCAGGTAATCCGGCATTTGCCATAGCAAAAAGCATAAAAAATGATGCGAAAATTGGCATGGTATTCACTATTCCACCTAAATCAGCCAGTTTTCTTGTGTGCATTCGCTCGTAAATATACCCTACTCCAGCAAACATAGCGCTTGAAACAAAAGCATGAGAAATCATTACCACTATAGCGCCTTCAAGAACCAAACCGGCACTACTTAATCCAGAGCTGTTTGCTATAGCAAATATGGCGAAGCAACCTAAAGTTACAAAGCCCATATGGGATATTGACGAATAGGCAATGAGTCTCTTCATGTCTTTTTGAATGATTGCTATTAATCCAATGTAGACGACTGCAATCAATGACAATACAACCATTAATGTTGCATATTTACTGCATGCATCTGGAACTATAGGCAAAGAGAATCTGATGAATCCATATGCACCAAGCTTTAAAAGAATTGCCGCAAGTATTACTGAACCTCCTGCCGGTGCCTCGGTATGTGCATCAGGCAACCAGGTATGAACAGGGAACATCGGTATTTTGATGGCAAAACCAAGAAAAAATGCAATGAAAATTAAAGTTTGCGCAGTCATTGATAATTTGATTGCATAAAAGGTTTCGATTTTGAACGACCCGGCTATGTAACCCATATATAAAAAACTGGCCAACATTAAAACAGACCCAAGGAATGTATACAGGAAAAACTTGATTGCTGCATAAACGCGATTTTCTGAACCCCATATACCAATAATTAAATACATTGGAATTAAAGTTGCTTCCCAGAATATGTAAAAAAGTATTGAATCCATGGCTGAAAAGACACCAACCAGAAGTCCCTGCATGATTAAGAATGCAGACATGTACTGAGATACTCTTTTTGTGATGCTGTCCCAAGTTGCCAAAATAACAATCAGATTGGTAAATATGCTTAAAGCAATCAATAATAAGGATAAACCGTCGACACCGAGACTGTAATTAATACCCAGGGAAGGCATCCAGGAAATTTCTTCAGTAAATTGCATGCTGAAGGATTGAAGATCAAATCCATTAATCAGCGGAACGCATAATATGAGACATAATATCACTGTAAATAATGATAAATAACGCGCTACATTCGGATTGCTGTCGTCGCCAGTAAGGAGAACAAAAACTCCGCCTAATATAGGCAACCAAATTAATAAATTAAGCAAATGATGCATACCTTCACCTTATCTTCACTGTCATTTAGCTAAGAAACATAATCACATATGGCCTAGGAGATACATTAAGTATTTCCTTTGAGCTGGTTTAATCATGTTTAAGCGCTTTCGAAGCAAACTTCACCTGGATAGTTTTATAAGCTAATCCAGGGAAGTTTGATTTCATATTAGCCGAGTATCAACCAGCACAGAAAACCCAATAACCCAAATACCATAACTGTTGCGTAATGATATAGATATCCACTTTGAATCGCACGCCCTTTTGCTGAACACCATCGAACAAAACGACTACTACCATTTACAACCAGGCCATCAATCAATTTCTGATCGCCAACAGCGTAAAGTACGCGTCCCAGCCCTTTTGATCCTTTAACAATAAAGAAATCGTTAAATCGATCAAATCCGTATTTATTTACCAATATTGTGTACAGGAAAGATAAATGGCGTGAACAATATCCCGGAATTGAAGGAACAGCTATATAGCAAATCCAGGCGATTAGTGCACCAGCCACGGAGATCCAAAGTGTTAAAGAATGAACTGAATGAAGTGCACTTTCAAATGGTGATGTCACTTCCCTTCCTAATTCCAGTAACACATCATGTTCCGGCAGCGTAAATATTGAGGAGCTTAATAAAGTGGGATTATCAAACAGCATAGGCATATATAATACATAACCTAATATAATGGAGGGTATAGCCAGCAGAACCAGAGGAACCCATACTACCCAAGGTGATTCATGTACATGACTCAAGGTATGAGCATCCATTCTTGGTTTTCCGTGGAAGGTCATAAAGAGAGATCTAAAGGTATAAAGCGCTGTAACCATAGCTCCAACGGTTACACAAAAATAGGCGTAACTGCTACCGGGTATTTGTGATAGCTGTGCCGCTTCGATAATTGTATCTTTGGAGTAAAAGCCTGAAAATGGTGGAAAAGCACAAAGTGCCAAGCTGCCAATTACAAAAGTAACATAAGTTATAGGCATTTTATTCCATAAACCACCCATTTTACGCATGTCTTGCTCGTGATGCATTCCAATAATTACAGAACCAGCACCGAGAAAGAGTAATGCTTTAAAACAAGCGTGAGTGAGGAGGTGAAACATCCCGGCACTATAAGCAGAGACGCCCATAGCAACCATCATATAACCCAACTGAGACAAAGTAGAATATGCAACCACTCTTTTTATATCATTCATCACCAATGCGAGAATTCCAGTAAATAAGGCTCCTGTAGCTCCTATGACCAGTATCACACTCAATGCAGTTGTCGACAGTTCCATTAACGGAGAAACTCTTGCTACCATAAACACACCTGCAGTAACCATCGTTGCAGCATGGATCAAAGCTGAAATTGGCGTTGGGCCCTCCATTGATTCAGGTAACCATACGTGAAGAGGGACTTGAGCAGATTTACCCATAGCACCGACATAAAGAAATATGCAAATCACCGTAATCAATGACCAGTCATGACCACTAAACAGTTGAATATTCTGACTAGCGAGGTAGCTGGCACTTTTAAATACTGTCTCGTAATCCAAACTTCCAGTATAGGCAAATACCAGTGCAATACCCAGCACAAATCCAAAATCGCCTACTCTGTTGACTAAAAATGCTTTAAGACTGCCTTCGAGAGCAGATTCTTTTTGATACCAGAACCCAATCAGCAAATAAGATACTAATCCGACGCCTTCCCAACCAAAGAACAACTGAAGAAAATTGTTTGAAGAAACCAACATTAACATCATAAAGGTAAATAATGAAATATAGCTAAAAAAGCGTTGGTAACCATCGTCATCCGCCATATAACCAATACTGTAGATATGCACCAGCAAAGAAACAAAATTGACGATAACCAACATCACAACACTTAGTGGATCAATTAAAAATCCTATGCTGAATTCATAAGGGATTAACAAACCACCGCTAGCCCAATTGTAAAGCACTGAATTTGTAGTTGGGATAAACCCTGAAAAGATACCCCAAGCTATGTAGATGGATAGCAAAAGCGATATTGAAACACCCAGGATTGTTACACTCTGGGCACCCACTCTTCCAATCTGATTACGAAAGAAACCGGCAATTGCTGATCCTGCCAGAGGAGCTAAAACAATTATTAGACAAAGTTGTTGTATACTCACAATGTTAACCTTTTAAATGATTCATCTTATCTACGTCTATATTGCCACGATTTCTATACAGCAACATAACTATGGCCAAACCAATAGCTGCTTCTGCTGCAGCTACTGTTAAAATAAAGAAGACAAAAACCTGACCGCCCAATTCATTGTAATAATGGGAAAATGCAACAAAATTGGTGTTAACTGACAATAACATTAATTCAACGCATACAAGAAGCAAAATGATATTTTTGCGATTCAACATGATGCCAACAAGGCTTAAACCAAATAAAATCGCACCTAATATCAGATAATTAATAACCGGTATCATAAAGGATTCCCCAATTTCATTTCTCTGATTTCATACTGATTAACTGAACTCGATCATTTCTGCGAGTCATAATCTGCTGTGTAATATTTTGTTTTTTAGATCGAACTGTTGTTCTATGTACTAACGTTATCGCTGAGATTATGGCCACTAGCAGTAGTACAGCTGCCAATTCAAATGCCAGAAAATAATCTGTATACAAAACCAAGCCCAGGGCTTCAGTATTCGATACGTTACTTTGCGGCTTTATTGTATTTTCATCACCAGGAGCAACAATGAGTTGAGAGCCATCAACTGTTACTTCCTGTTGAATCTGAATTGTCGATTTAAATGAATCTGTTGGTACAGCTACCAGTAGAATTCCAACTAACAGTGCAACGACTATTAACCCAAATGGCAAATATCGTAGAAAATGACTGGTCATACTTTCAACGTCAATGTTAAGCATCATTACTACGAATAAAAATAAGGTCATTACTGCGCCAACATAAACAAGCACCAGGATGAGTGCAAGAAACTCAGCTTCCATCAATATCCATAGCACCGAGCTGGCAAAAAATGTTAATACCAGAAATAAAACACATCGAACCGGATTATTCTGACTAATAACCATAAGCGCAGAACCTACAGCTAAAGCAGCAAAAATATAAAAAATTACCTGCAGTAATAATTCATTCATAGATCACCCCGTTATCGGTACTTTTCATCAGCAGTACGATCTGCTGCAAGTTTCGGTTCCATTAAATCACCCAATGCCAATAACTTTTCTTTGGTCATGATGTTCTGGCCACGTTCACTGATATGGTAGTGATGAACAGGGGTCACTACTATAGAATCAACCGGGCATGATTCCTCACATAATCCACAATTAATGCACTTGAACATATCAATATCATAACGAGTGGTGCGCCGTGACCCGTCCTCGCGTTGTTCTGACTCAATTGTAATAGCTAACGCAGGGCATACCGCTTCACACAATTTGCATGCGATACAGCGTTCTTCACCATTGGGATAGCGACGCAATGCCAAAACACCTCTAAAACGCGGGGAAATTGGTGTGAATTCTTCAGGAAACTGAATAGTAGTTTTCTTCTTAAAGAAGTATTTCCCTGTTAACTTTAAACCAGATAAAAGTTCCCACAGAAGAAAACTGCGTACATAATGTCGAATATATTGATATGCTTTTTTCATCGGCTTCTCTATTAACCATTAAAACCAGGGTTTGAAGTGAGTGACAACCATTAATGCTGTAACTATTACCCAAACTATGGTGACAGGGATGAGTACTTTCCATCCTAAACGCATGAGCTGATCGTACCGATATCGAGGAAACGTTGCTCTAATCCATAAATATACAAAAAGGAAGAAGCTTATCTTAAGTAATAACCAGACAAAGCCAGGAACTACATAAAATAGGTCATCCAGAAAAGAAACACCATCAAAAGGGGACATCCATCCACCCATGAACAAAAGCGCCATTACAGTAGAAATTAAAATCATACTGGCGTATTCAGATAGGAAAAAGATCGCGAAACCGATTCCCGAATATTCAACATGGAATCCAGCCACAATTTCAGATTCACCTTCCGCCAAGTCAAATGGTGCTCGGTTGGTTTCTGCAATACCTGCAATCCAAAAAACCAAAAATAGAGGTAGTAGAGGAATAAACCACCAATGCAGTATACCGCCTTTCTGTGAGAGTACGATATCCGTGATATTCATACTGCCTGCAGCCAGTAAAACACCCACAAAGGCAAATCCCATAGCGATTTCATAGGACACTGTTTGAGCAGTACTTCTTAACGCTCCGAACATAGCGTATTTGGAATTAGATCCCCAACCTGCTATAAGTACCCCGTAGACACCCAGCGAACTCATTGCGAAAAGGTATAACACCCCGGCATTGATATTGGCCAATACTACGCCTTCCTCAAAGGGAATTACGGCCCAACCAGCAAGTGACGGTGCGAGAGCAAAAAGTGGAGCAATCACAAATAAATATTTATTTGATTTTGTTGGAACGATAATTTCCTTCGTTATCAACTTAATCAAGTCGGCAAAGGGTTGGAGTAAGCCTTTTAATCCAACTCTGTTTGGACCTATCCGTACTTGAATATATCCTATAACCTTGCGTTCTGCATAAGTAAGATAAGCAACACATAGCAGTAGCGGCACTACTATTACCAGTATTTTAATGATGATCCAAATTAATATGCTAATATTTTGAAGCATTTTAGTACCTATCTAGCGCTTAATAGTTATTGCAGCAAATGAATGACCCAAATCTACAGTCTCAGGCATCGCGTTTGCTACCCATACAACATCCGCCGCAATGCGCTCGTCACGTTTAAGCGGCAATGTTATCTCAATATCTCCCTGAGATACAGTAGCAATATCGTCTAATTTCAATCTATCTGCTGTTGCAGGGTTAATCCTTATACAGGCTGATTCAGAAGCAGCACATAATTGCAGCTCTTTTGCGTTTCGTACAATTGCATCAATCCGATATAGAGGCCATTCACCTACGCGAACAAGCGATTGGTTTATAACAGGAAGTGACTCTGGATAATATGGAGTGTAATCATGCTCCATCGTCATTGCAGCGCACTCTTTTACTTCAGATAAAATTTCCTCTGTTGAAGTATATTCAAAATCCTTGCAATGCAATAAGTTACCCAGCACTCTTAATACCTTCCAGGCTGGACGTGATTCTTCAAAAGGTAATAAAGCACCCTTTACGGTTTGCCATGTATTATCTACATTAATGTAAGTCCCGGATGTTTCTGCAAATGGGGCTATTGGTAGAATTACATCAGCATAATCAAGCATTGAATCGTGTTGATACGCTGATAACATCACTACAAACTCAGCAGCGAGCATGGATTGTCTGGCACCATAGGGATTGGCAAAATCAAATCCAGGCTCCACAGCCATTAAAAAATATCCCTTCAATTTGGCATTTAATGCTTCGTGTACATTCATGCCTGGCTCGGCAACAGACTTCCCTGCTACTGTTCTGTGTGGCAACATTCCCGCCATGCAGGCGCCAGCAGAATTAGCGCCAGTGGTTAACCTAAGAACTTTAGCGCCACTTAATTGTTTAATCACAGCAATCAAGGTGCGTATTATTGATGCATCGGGATGATTTTCACAAATCGCTCCAGTGACAATACATGCATTCTCTTCTTTTAATAAAGCCGCTACAGTGTTGGAAAAATGATCTGCTTCAAGGCCAATTAATAGTTTTTGTACTTCCTCAGGCAAGTTTTTAACATTTGGTGTCAATGCAAGAGCCAGTCTGGCCAGTTGCATTGGCATTTCTAATGGAGAAATAACTGTTTTGCCTTCCAACTCGAAACGATAATCATAATCAACAGGATTAATTGCATGGATTTTTGCTCCATTTCGATAAGCCTTTCTTACGCGTACTCCTGCCAGTGGAACTTCTCTGTCGATATTACATCCGACAAGTAATATTGCATTTTGATGCTCAATATCAGCATAAGGAATAGAACTGCCTGGAGTAGTGCTTTGGTTATCCTGATCTCGGAAATCAATTTGTTGAAGTCTGTGATCAATATTATGCACACCAATTTCACGCATTAATTTTTGTAAAAGATACATTTCTTCTAATGTTGACGAACTGGATGCGAAGGCAGCCATTTGTTCAGCACCATTTTGTTTAATTACGCGGCTAATACCATCGGCAGTAAATTTCAAAGCGGTTTCCCAATCAACTGTTTCCCATTGACCGTTACGCTTAATTTGTGGCTTGCCTGCACGTGATGTGCTTTTTAATCCCAGATAGCTGAATCTGTCTCTATCGGATAACCATGTTTCATTAATGCCTTCATTTTCTTTGGGTACTGCGCGCATCAAAACATTGTTTCGAGTATGCAGATATATATTAGAACCCAGACAATCATGAGGAGCAATGCTATCATGCTGGGTTAATTCCCATGACCTTGCAGTAAATCGATATGGTTTAGACGTTAATGCACCTACCGGACATAAATCGATGATGTTTCCAGAGACCTCTGAGGTCATGCTATGCTTTACATAGGTACCGATTTGCATGTGTTCACCACGACCAGTAGCGCCCAGTTCTCTGACCCCTGCTACCTCATCACCAAATCGAACACAACGCGTGCAATGTATACAACGAGTCATTTCAGTAGAGATCAACGTACCTAAATCATCATCCTCAACTGAACGCTTACTCTCAGTATATTCAGAGTGGTCATCACCAAAGCCCATGGAAACATCTTGTAATTCGCACTCGCCACCCTGATCGCAAATCGGGCAATCCAGCGGGTGATTTATTAATAAAAACTCCATAACTACTTTCTGGGAATGCAAGGCTTGTTCGGATTTAGTATATACTTTCATACCGTTCGTTATCGGAGTGGCGCAAGCAGGTACCGGCTTTCTGCCATTTTCAACTTCAACCAAACACATACGGCAGTTAGCCGCCACTGACAGTTTTTTATGATAGCAAAAACGAGGAATATGAATACCCGCTTCATCTGCTACTTCAATGATCATTTTACCGTTTTCGACTTCAAATGTTTTACCGTCAATTTCAATAGTAGCCATGGTCTAACCTTCTCAATTATGCTGCAACGATCGAGCGTTTATGCTTAATGAAATAATCAAATTCATTATAAAAATGTTTAATGAAACTTTGCACTGGCCAGGCAGCAGCCTCGCCCAAAGCACATATGGTTCGTCCTTCAATGTTATTAGCAACATTGACCAGTTTTTCAATATCCCCCGGCTCACCATGGCCGTGTCTGATTCGATGTAATAATCGAACCAACCAGCCTGTACCTTCACGACAAGGTGTACACTGACCGCAAGATTCTTCCATATAAAATTCTGAAATGCGATATAAAGCATCCACCATACACGTTGTTTCATCCATAATGATTACGGCTCCAGAACCAAGTCCTGAGCCCGCTTTCTGGATGCTGTCGTAATCCATATCCAGTCCAAGCATTACATCACCAGGCAAAACTGGCATGGAAGTTCCGCCAGGAATAACTGCTTTAATTTTACGATTTTCCAAAACCCCACCGGCCAAATCAAGAAGAGTCTTAAATGGTGTACCCAACGGGATCTCAAAATTGCCTGGTTTGTTTATATGTCCACTCACACTAAAACATTTTGTTCCGCCATTGTTCGGCTTGCCCAGTTTAAGGAACCACTCGCCACCTTTTTCTATAATAACCGGGACGGAGGCAAACGTTTCGGTGTTATTAATCGTAGTGGGTTTACCATACAAACCATAATTAGCTGGGAATGGGGGCTTAAATCGTGGTTGACCTTTTTTGCCTTCTAATGAATTAAGAAGCGCTGTTTCTTCACCACATATATAAGCACCAGCACCTAAATGGTTGAACAGATCAAAATCGACCCCAGAGCCCATAATATTTTTGCCGAGTAATCCAGCGGCATATGCTTCTTTTAATGCCTGCTCGGTGCGCTCATAGGGTAACCAAAATTCACCTCGAATATAGTTATATCCAACAGTTGCGCCCATAACGTATCCAGCAATGGCCATACCTTCTATAAGTTGATGGGGATTTAAACTTAAAATTTCTCTATCTTTACAAGTACCGGGTTCCCCTTCGTCCGAATTACACACGACGTATTTTTGTACGGGAGAATTACGGTTCATAAAACTCCATTTGAGTCCTGTTGGGAAACCTGCTCCACCTCGTCCGCGCAGTGCAGACGTTTTTAACTCATCTATGATTAATTGAGGAGAGGTTTGTTCTTTTAATATCTTACGCCACGCACTATATCCACCAACACTTTCATAAGTAGATAGAGTCCATGGCTCTGGTAAATGAACTGTTCGATAACAAACCTGATTTAATTCAACCATGTCAAGCACCTCTATCTCTTATTGGTATTGTTCCAACACCGCATCAATTGATTCCGCAGTGAGATTTTCATGATAATCTTTATCGACCTGCATCATTGGTGCATTAACACAGGCTCCCAAACACTCTACTGACCTTAAGGTAAAACGCCCATCATCAGTTGTTTCACCCAGTTTAATACCCAGTTTTTTCTCTAAATGCTCTACCACACCCGCAGAGTCTCTTAATAAACAGGAAATATTGGTGCAAACATTAACCAAATGCTTTCCTACTGGTTTATGTTCATACATCGTGTAAAAACTGGCAACTTCGTACACAGCAATTGGAGCCATATCAAGATACTCTGCTACTGCATCCATTAACTCTGGTGTCAAATGCCCATGCTCTTCCTGTACTATACGCAAAGCACTCATTACTGCAGATTGCTTCTGATCAGCTGGGTATTTCTCAATCCATTCATTAATTTCATGCATACGTTTTGCCGGCATAAATTGGTGTAATATTTTTTCTGAAGTATCAGACATATCTAAACCTTTATCTTGTTTGTTTTTACACTGCCTTTTCAGGCAAGTACTGGATCTCAATTAGCGATCTATCTCACCAAATACTATATCCTGGCTTGCCAGAACAGCCACACCATCTGCAAGCATATGGCCTCTTACCATCTCATCAAAACTGGATAAATGAGCAAAACCCGGTGCACGAATTTTCATACGGTACGGTTTATTTGCACCATCAGAGATCATATAAATACCAAACTCACCTTTTGGCGCTTCCACCGCAGAGTAGACTTCGCCGCGTGGCAAACAAAAACCTTCAGTAAATAATTTGAAGTGGTGAATTAAGGACTCCATATCGTGCTTCATTTCAACACGACGGGGTGGGGTGATTTTATGGTCATCAATTTTCACTGGGCCTGGATGCTTTCTAAGCCATTCAATACATTGCCTGATAATACGGTTTGATTGCCGTAGCTCTTCAATACGTACCAGATAACGATCGTAACAATCACCCTTCTTACCTACGGGAATATCAAAGTCAACTTTATCGTAAGCAGCATAACTCTGCTTTTTACGTAAATCCCAAGCCACACCTGAACCCCGTAGCATTGGACCGGTAAAACCCCATTGCAATGCATCTTCTGGCGAGACTACACCAATATCAACTGTACGTTGTTTCCATATTCGGTTATCGGTTAAAAGTGTTTCATATTCATCGACGCAATGAGGGAATCGCTCAGTAAATGCCCAGAGAAAATCCAAAAGACTGCCTTCCCTGTTTTGATTCATTTTTTCTACTTCACGTTCATTATGCCAGCGTGAAGGTTTATATTTAGGCATTGAATCAGGTAGATCTCTTGCTACACCACCAGGACGATAATAGGTCGCGTGCATACGGGCTCCTGAAACTGCCTCATAACAATCGAACAGATCTTCACGCTCTCTGAAACAGTACAAGAACACAGTCATTGCACCGAGGTCAATTGCAATTGCTCCGACCCAAAGCAAATGGTTGAGTATTCTAGTGACCTCATCAAACATGGTGCGAATGTATTGCGCGCGGATAGGGGCTTCTATACCCAATAATTTTTCAATTGATCTGACGTAAGCGTGTTCATTACACATCATGGACACATAGTCCAGGCGATCCATATAGCCGATGCTCTGCAAATAGGGTTTTGTTTCAGCTAATTTCTCTGTTGCCCTATGAAGCAGGCCAATATGAGGATCAGCACGAACTATAGTTTCACCTTCCAGTTCAAGCACCAAACGCAAAACACCATGCGCTGCAGGGTGTTGAGGGCCAAAATTTAAAGTATAATTCTTTAATTCAATCATTTGCCATCACCCTCATTACCTGTGTAACGATTATCATTACGAATTACTTTAGGCACCCCAATTCTGGGCACAATATCTACGGGAGCATAGATGACCTTTTGCAACTTTGCATCATAGCGCATCTCAACATGACCACTCAGAGGAAAATCTTTACGAAACGGATGACCAATAAAGCCATAGTCAGTCAATATACGTCTAAGATCTGGATGGCCTTCAAAAAGAATACCAAACAAATCATATGCTTCACGTTCAAACCAGTTGGCACTTTTCCAAAGGTGATGTACTGATGGAACTATTAAATGTGCTTCGTCTATAAACAGCTTGACTCGTAAACGGTGATTTTTTGTTGTGGAAAGAAGATGGTATACAACCGCAAATCTGGGTTTATCGAGTGCATATGCTCTCGCTTCTTGACGCTCTACACCTCTTGAAAATCCATTTTCGGTAGCAGAATCGGTCTCCCAGTCATACTCACCGTAGAGTAAATAATCAACACCACAAATATCTATAAGCTGATCAAAAGAAAAGGATTCTCTATCTCGCAGTTCAAGCATTATGGGTAATAAATTGCTTTCATTACATTCAATGGTCACTTCATTATGCGCAACATTTATATTGCTTATGTGACCTGCTAATTCAGCATTGAGCTGTTCAACCAAAAAATCGTTTTTAGTCATCTGATTTGCACCTTTGATGCTCTTAAGCTTCTATTATTTGTTTACGTCTGATTTTATTCTGTAATTGAATGATGCCATAGAGAAGTGCTTCGGCAGTTGGTGGACAACCAGGCACATAAACATCTACCGGAACGATACGATCACATCCACGCACTACAGAGTAAGAGTAATGATAGTATCCGCCGCCATTAGCGCAGGAACCCATTGAAATGACCCAGCGTGGCTCAGGCATTTGGTCGTACACTTTACGTAAAGCTGGAGCCATTTTGTTGCATAAAGTACCCGCTACAATCATTACATCCGATTGACGTGGACTTGGGCGAAAGATTATCCCAAATCGGTCAAGATCGTAACGCGCAGCACCAACATGCATCATTTCCACAGCACAACATGCCAAACCAAAAGTCATAGGCCACATTGAACCACTACGAGCCCATCCAACAAGTTTATCGACCGAAGTCGTTATAAAGCCATTTTTTTGCAATTCTGCAACCGCCATAGCTAGCCTCTAAGCAGTTAATTAATAATAAACTCAATAATTGTTTGAACATTTACGAGATAAAGTTACTCCCACTCTAAAGCACCTCGTTTCCACTCGTAAATAAATCCAATAACTAATAAGCCAAGAAATAGCATCATACCTGCAAAGCCAAACCAGCCAATCTTGCGCAGAGCTAAAGCCCATGGAAAAAAGAAGGCGGTTTCCAAATCAAATATGATGAACAATATAGCAACCAGATAAAAACGCACATCGAAGGGAATATGCGAACTTTCAAATGCGCCAAAGCCACATTCGTAAGGAGCGTTCTTGGCATCGTCGGGGCTTCTCTTTGAAAATAAAGAGCCAGCGCCTATCATCGCCAGGCCTAATCCTAAGCCAACGATAATAAAAACGAGAACGGGTAAATATTGAGATAGCATCAGTTCACCTTGCTCGGATTATAAATGGTGCCGAAGGCCGGACTCGAACCGGCACGGCTTACGCCACCGCCCCCTCAAGACGGCGTGTCTACCAATTCCACCACTTCGGCATGTCTTGTCAAACTGTCCGTTATGTTACCCTCGATTTTCTGAAAAAACCATCACTTTAGACGCAAGACTCAATATAAACACTGAGGGTTGTCTCAGGATGAAAATTTCCATAATCCGTTCAGGCCTTCATAATGGAACATTATATTTCTTATTTTTTTACATCTGTACTACTATCAACCGGAACTGGTACTGAGCTTACTGGTACAGTTGTCTGTTGAGGGATAGCTTGCTGCTCTGCTTTTTGGTATTGCGTAGAAACCAAATAGGACAACATTAAGCTAGTGACAAAAAATGCCATCGCCAAACCACCGGTTAATTTAAATAAAAAGCCTCCGGTACCCTGACTTCCAAATAAAGTATTTGACGCCCCAGAACCAAAAGCTGCGCCAATATCAGCGCCTTTACCATGTTGTATCAGTACTAAGCCTATCAAGACTACAGCAACCACTACATGAATCATTAATATCAATTGATACATTTCACAATTTCCACAAACTGTTTCGCGTTCAACGATGCGCCCCCTACCAAACCACCATCGATATCTGGCATGGCAAATAATGCCTTGGCATTATTTTCGTTCACACTGCCTCCATAGAGAAGTGTTAAACGCTCAGCATCACTATTATTTACATCGGCAACCACTTCTCTTATGAACTGATGTACCTCTTGTGCCTGTTCTGGCGTTGCCGTGTTACCCGTGCCTATAGCCCAAACAGGTTCGTAAGCAATTACACAATCTGAAAAACATTGTTTATTATTTTCGCTTACAGCATGCAATTGTCTGGCAATTACTTGCTCTGTTTGTCCTTTTTCACGCTCAATAAGCGTTTCACCTACACAAAGAACAGGTATCATACCATGATCTTTTACATGGTGGAATTTTTGTGCGACAAAATTTTCATCTTCATGAAAATATTGTCTTCGTTCAGAGTGTCCCACCAAAACATATCTACAGCCAAACTCTTTTATCATCGGCGCTGACAGTTCACCAGTATAAGCTCCGGCATCCTTTGGGTAAACATTTTGTGCGCCTGTTTTAATAGGTGATTCACCTAATATCTCTTTAATCAAGGAAAGGTAGATGCTTGGAGGCATAATCACCGTCTCTACACAGGAATCCGATGTAATCTGATCTTTCAACTGGTTAGTCAATTGAACCACCAGCTCCAGGCGACCATTCATTTTCCAATTTCCAGCAACTATTTTACGTCTCATAGCCCCTCCCTATTTCAGGTTCGGACTATACCCAAACTTGGCTCAGATGTGTAGCATTATTCTGTGTTTTTTTTAGTATTGTTTATCTACAATTTTTACATAAAATGTGAATATCCTACTTGCTTAGTCCCGTTATTTCGTTAGAATCCTAAAGACTGTACAAGGAGGGTATACCAATGAATGAGATCATACTGCAATTATTGAATGAATTTTCTGCTTTAAAACAACCAATTGATCCGCTGATATTAAAAAACCTCTTCGACAAGACTCTGTTTTTAACAGAGGAACCATCCGCTGAATTTATGGAACATTTCAATGTACTTAAACGGTTGCATGAACTGGCTGTTGAGTACAACACATACAACAACCAATTAGCTGATCTGGAGCATACAATTCAAACTCATGCTGAATTATGTCAGCAAATCGAAATGACACAAAGTCAAATAACTGATTTACAAAAACGTATTCACCAACTGAAAAGTACCTTATTACCAATTTATAAGGATATTGAACTCAAAGCCAATGAGTTTACTTTAGCTTCTGATCCATTAGCCGTAATCAAAACAAAAACATCTTTTGTTGAAAAGAAAACAAAAGTAGCTGAATTTTCATCGAAATTGGTCAATATACGCACTGAAATTGATAATCGTATTGGCAAAGCCAAGCTAGTCATCAACAAATCCAAATTTGATACACTCGCAGCTGAACTGAAGGAACTCGATATCACTTGCTCACAAACCCAATCGACTCAATACATTCAAGATATCATCAGCAATGTTTCCTCTGAAACAGAATTTTTTTCAACCATGCAGAAAACCGCTCTCTTTCTTCAAAAGAAATTTTCTGAGCGGCTTTCCAATGAGAACCTGCCGCTACGTATTAGAGAGCTTGAACAGGAACAAGAAGAACTGACTGAACACAAACATGATATTGAAACTCAATTAGCTAATAATGCATTAGATGAAGAGGTAAAAAATCAATTAATTCAACAATTTACTTCCAGTACTGATAGAAGCGCCTTGATATATTCATATCGGAAAAAAATGGACTCGTTCTTAAATTATTTTGATCCCGTAGCATGGACTCTGTGGGGAATAAACCTTGTTACGCTACAAGATGGTAATAGAAAACACGATGAGGAACAACGCACTATCTCTCTTTCAGTTAAATTCCTTGAATTACTAACCAAGAAAAGCGAAACAGAAAACAAGCAGCTTAACATTACAAAAAGTATTACCGCACTTCAAGCTGAAAAAAATAAAGCACAACTTGTTGATCCACCCCAACTTCATGATACTCCATCCAATTCGATCAACACCCTGGAGCGTTCTGTGTTGGTTTCTGAAGCATTGCAGATATTATATGACCTGCCACCCTCATCCTATACGGCAACTATGGACCTCAATGAAAATTCACCGGACATGCATTTTTTAGAGACCATCATCCTGAATATTCCTGCTATATCGTATACTCTTGAAAGAAAAGCTACCGCGTTAACTAAGCTTAATGAATTATTTCTTATATTAAATGAGATTAATCGATTAAGAGCAGACTTTAATTTAATCTCTGATCACGATATTCTATTACCCACCATCCAAGATGCAAAAAATGAAGAGAAGACTTTTCCAGCTCTAGAAGCACAAAAAGATGAATATACAAAGCTCATAGGACTATGCGAGTCTTATCTTCAGGACGCCGAGACTTATGACAAACTGGCTCAACAGCTCACCCAAACTGTCGAATTGCTGAAGCAACTAAAATCCCATTTAAAAAGACCACCAAAAGAAGGTGTACTGGAGTCCATATCAAATCATCTAACTACCTTAAAAGATGTGATTTCCCTTAAATTAAATCAATTGATTGAATTACCAGCACCAGCAACCATAAACCTCAAAGCTGCAGAATCCAAAGAAACCCATTGGGATTCAAACCGCTCTGATAATTCGACAATATCGCAAGAAGATCCTGTTCATAGCGACTCACCACAGCCACCTATTTCAATTAATGTATTTTCGACTACTGCTCAAGAACAATTGGAACCAAAACAGAGGTTGAGCGAGGAATCTGAACCTTCAACGATAACACTTCCAGAAACTGGCCAATCAGACACAAAATCACCTGAATTGGGACTATTTCCAGAAGAGTCATCTGATGAATCGTTGTCGTGTTCATCTGAAGATGCAGATTCTGATTGGACATCTGAACTCGACTCACCATCTAACTCTGATGAAGATCAAGAATACACTGACTCATCCAGCGATTATGAAAGTAATGATTCTGATCTCCTTGATGAACGCCCCCCTGCATTTTCAAATTTATCACCGCCACAGTCCCCTCCAAATCCAGTAGGTTATTATCTGGATGCTCCTTCTGATGAAGACCATACTGGCTCAGTAAGCTCTGATAAGGAATCACCTGACAATGAAACGGATTTAGTGGAACATGTAGTTCCACCTCGAAGCCAGATTATTGATCCTAAACCTAGCTTTCTGGTTGTAAATCTTGCTGAAAATTCAGATCAACAAAGCCCGAGACAAGACTGTCAGCAATCGTTAGATCATCACATTGCCTTTGCTGCCCCACTAAGTCCTATATCGGAAAATGAATACAGCACCTCCAGTACATCAGACAAATCCAGTTGCTCAGCTGAAGATTTAACTTCTGAAGATCATGAAGATTATTCTCTGCAGAATCATAATCTTCTTAATACCATCAAATGGCATCATGAGATTCTGGGTTATCTGAACCGATTACCTGAGGTGATGCAAAAATGGTATAAAGAACTCTATCTCGAAATAAAAATTCAGCTTAATAATGAATTAAATTGCTACAAAGCGGCACATATTGTGCGCGATATTTTATTTGAAGTGGAACATATGAATAACACCGATGTACTGAATGCCTATATGCGTCTGTGTCCTCAACCCTCGCAAGGCATTGGAGCCTTACTTGCAATAAAACCTTCATTATTCATAACAGATGAACCCTATAATGAATCAGATATTATGATGGATTGTCCAAAAGAATTAAAAAAACATTATGATCATTATTCCAGATTAAAAAAAGAATACCCCATTGAAGCTGAATTATTCTTACAGGCGGTACGTTCGGTACATATGATGCAACTCTATGTAAAATTACCCAATCGAACTATTACAGCGGATCAGATCCCTTCGCTAGCAACAGATCCTCGTTACGACTCCTTAAAACGCCATAGGGGGTTTATGAAAGTCTGGGAGTTTTTAGAAGATCTTTACAGATTTATTTTGGGCAAAATTCAAAATCAATCAGTATATGAATATACTAAAAAACCGTGTTTATTTAATACTAAATCACATCGATTAATTAAGGAAGCAGATGAAATGATGCATGATCTGCTTCCATTAAACACACCTTAAACAGGAGTTTGTGAGCTATTCGCTTCTCGATCAATGAGGCTGATGTCGTCACATAATTGTTGAGCGTACTGCTTTACGATTGACTCATCAGCTCCTTCAACCATGACTCTGAGTAACGGTTCAGTGCCTGACGGCCTCAGTAAAACACGGCCTTGACCTTTCAACGTACCTTCAAGCGACTGAACCGCTTTTATAACCTGCGGATTTGATGCCAACATTGCAGCGCGATCTGTTTTCAAATTAACCAGAGATTGAGGCAGCAAAGTAATTCCCTGAGTCAACTCCTCTAAGGTTTTATCTTGTTTCATCATAATGGATAAAACCTGGAGTGCAGCAACTATTCCATCACCAGTTGTCGTCTTGTCGAGGCACACAATATGCCCCGATGTTTCGCCGCCAATCTTCCATTCATTTTCACGTAGTGCTTCTAATACGTATCGATCACCAACTTTAGAGCGAACAAAAGGAATATTTAGTGCCGACAGAGCCAATTCCAAGCCATAATTACTCATCAAAGTACCGACAACTCCTCCATGCAAAACATTTCTTTGCTGTCGATCTTTAGCAATAATATAGAGAATTTGATCTCCATTGATTAAATTACCTTTGGCATCCACTAAAATCAGCCTGTCACCATCGCCATCTAACGCAATACCAATATCAGCACCAGTGCTTAGAACCTTGTTTTGCAATAATTCAGGTGAAGTAGAACCACATTTCTCATTAATATTAAAACCATCTGGCCTATCCCCAATAGCAACAACAGAAGCACCCAATTCAGAAAAAACGTTGGGCGCGATGTGATAAGTCGCTCCATTAGCACAATCGACAACAATTTTTAACCCGGATAATCGTGACATAGAAGGTATCGTTGATTTGCAGAATTCAATGTATCGGCCTGCAGCATCATTAATTCTGGTTGCTTTACCCAGGTTAACCGAAGGCACTGTCTGCAACTGCTTCTCAAGTTCGGCCTCGATCAGAAGCTCAACACTGTCAGGAAGTTTTCCACCATCAGCAGAGAAAAACTTAATTCCATTATCTTCAAATAAATTATGTGAGGCACTAATAACAATTCCTGCATTCGCTCTTAGAGTCTGCGTCAAATAAGCAATTCCTGGAGTTGGCATAGGTCCCAATAGTGCTACATCGACACCAGCGGCAGACAGTCCGGCTTCCAGAGCGGACTCAAGCATGTATCCCGATACACGCGTATCTTTACCTATTACCACTTTCTTGCGATGTCCATTGCCAAGCACCCGGCCAACCGCCCACCCCAGCTTTAATACGAACTCCGGATTAATACTCGATAAGCCCACGTGCCCTCGTATGCCATCAGTACCAAAATATTTACGTTGACTCATCCTTACCTACCTTTTAATTAATTCAACCAAAACAGTGTTTAGACCATTCATCATCGTACTAAAATCCTACAGCATTAATGAACAAAATGTGTTCATTTCTTTCGAACCGAATCCTGTATTGCATTCACTGGATAGTCAAATCAGAATCATCTATACACGTTGTACACAATATAAATTTATTCAGCCAGCCTGACATACTGCATCAATCATGTGTAAAGCCTGCTGTGTTTCATTAACATCATGTGTTCTTAAAATCCCGACACCGTTCAGTGCAGCATAAACAGAAAGGGAGAGACTGCCAATCAATCTCTGATTTACTTCTTTTCCAAGAACCGCCCCTATTGTGCTTTTACGTGAGACACCTAAAAGTACAGGTCTATTTAAGTGAGTAAACTCATTGATCCGTTTCATCAAATGAAGGTTATTTTCTACTCGCTTACCAAAACCAAATCCTGGGTCAATAATTAACCGTTTTCTATTAATTCCTGCTTTCTCACAGGCATTAATACGTTCTAAAAAAAATTGTGTTAACTCAGACATCACTCCGAGAGGATATTGCGGATTATCTTGCATGTTTTGAGGGTCACCCTGCATATGCATCAAACAAACAGGGACGTTCAATTGAGCTGCCATCTCAAGTGCTCCCTCTTTTCTTAACGCATAGATATCATTAATGATATTCGCTCCGGCGCCCACTGCAGCATTCATTACCTGAGGCTTATAAGTATCAATCGATATACAAACATCCGAGTATTTTCTAATTTGGTTAATTACAGGCAGTACTCTTGATAATTCTTCATCAAGAGAAACGTAGGTTGCGCCAGGTTTTGTTGACTCACCACCAATGTCAATTATATCTGCGCCTTGGGCAATTAAATTAAAAGCATGCTCGCAAGCTCTATCCATAGATAAAAAGTTTCCGCCATCAGAAAATGAGTCTGAAGTAACATTCAATATCCCCATAATGAGTGGCTTTTGGAAACTGGTGGGAAAATTCGGCTGGCTTTTTTCTTCAAGCCAGCCTATAAATTGTTCTGGTGTCACCCGAGTACCTCTGTTAACAGCTTAAACATAACAAATCAATGCTCTTCAGCTGGATTTTCTATGGTTTCACCATTAACTGGTTTTGCAGTTGTGTCGTTGGATGCTTCTGTTTTTTCTAGAGGTTTTGATGCACCCCAGCCAGCTGGTGGCGAAGGTTCTTTTCCAGACATGATTTCTTTAATCTGATCCGCATCAATAGTCTCATACTTAATTAAACTCTCAGCCATCAGATGCAATTTATCCATATTAGCAACCAGAATTTCTTTCGCTCTTTGATAATTTCTATCAATAATAGCCCGAACTTCATCATCAATTTGCTGTGCGGTCCGATCTGACATTTCTTTATGTTTGTTCATTGATCGACCTAAAAATACTTCTTCCTCTTCTTCTCCAAAAGTTAGAGGCCCTAAGGTTGACAGTCCCCAGGTAGTAACCATTTTACGAGCTATTTCAGTTGAACGCATAATGTCATTTGAGGCACCTGTGGTTACACTTTCGAGGCCAAAAATAAGCTCTTCAGCAATTCGTCCGCCAAATAAACTGGATAACTGACTTTCCAAACGACGTTTACTATGACTGTATCTGTCTTGTTCTGGCAAGAACATCGTTACCCCCAGGGCTCTTCCGCGAGGAATGATAGAGACCTTATACACGGGATCATGCTCAGGCACTGACAAACCTACTATGGCATGTCCGGCTTCATGATACGCAGTAAGCTTTTTCTCATTGTCATCCATCACCATGGAGCGCCTTTCAGTACCCATCATGATTTTATCTTTTGCTTTTTCAAGCTCGATCATACCCACTTTACGCTTGTTTGCACGAGCAGCAAAGAGAGCGGCTTCATTCACCAGGTTGGATAAATCAGCACCGGAGAAACCTGGAGTCCCTCTGGCAATATCCATGACTTCAACACTGTTATCTACAGGTACTTTTTGCAAATGAACTCTTAATATTTGTTCACGACCCCTGATATCAGGCAAAGGCACAACAACCTGTCGGTCAAAACGTCCGGGACGCAACAGAGCAGGATCCAGGACATCCGGACGGTTAGTCGCGGCAACAACAATAACTCCTTCACTGCCTTCAAAACCATCCATTTCAACTAAAAGTTGGTTAAGCGTTTGCTCGCGTTCATCATGTCCACCACCAAGGCCCGCCCCTCTATGCCGACCCACTGCATCAATTTCGTCGATGAAGATAATACATGGAGCATGCTTTTTGGCTTGTTCAAACATATCTCGGACACGAGATGCGCCTACACCCACAAACATTTCCACGAAATCGGAGCCGGAAATAGTAAAGAAAGGAACTTTTGCTTCCCCTGCTACAGCCCTGGCAAGCAAGGTTTTACCAGTACCAGGAGAGCCAACCAGGAGAACGCCTCGAGGAATTCGTCCCCCCAGGCTTTGAAATTTGGTAGGGTCACGTAAGAAGTCAACCAACTCTTTAACCTCTTCCTTTGCTTCATCGACACCTGCCACATCAGCAAAGGTAACTTTGACCTGGTCTTCACCAAGCAATCGTGCTCGTGACCGACCAAACGACATAGCACCACGACCACCGCCGCCTTGCATTTGTCGCATAAAAAATATCCAGACACCAATTAAAAGCAGCATGGGGAACCAGTTGATAAACAGATGCAAGAGGAAACTCTCTTGTTGCTTTTCCTGGCCGCTAACATCCACTTTGCCTTTTAACAGTTCGCCTAAAAGTGCGTTATCCTGCATTGGCATATAAGTGACAAAGCGTTTATTATTTTTTGTCATCCCTTTGATGATCTTGTTATCTTCAATAGTAACTGAGTTCACCATGCCTTGATCGACTTCTTTCAAAAACTGGCTGTAAGAAACTTTCTCAGCAACAGAGTTTCGAGGACCAAAATTACTGAAAACAGAGACTAGCACAATCGCTATAATCAGCCATAAAAATAAATTCTTAACCATGTCGTTCAAAGTATTAACCTCATTAGTTACTTACAGCTTTGTTATGAGAACGATAATATAACCCTTGTAAATGAAGTTGCTTGTAATGGCGCATCTTTATCCTTCAAGAGATATATATAAAGCTACTATAAATTATAGCCCTTTGCCAGCAAATAGGTTTCTTTTGAACGAGATCTTGAAGCTGATGGTTTACGAATAACCACTCGCTCAAAAGATGCTCGCGCTTGTTTCACTAATTCATCAAACCCTGAACCATGAAAAATTTTAACTAACATAGAGCCACCCGGTTTTAACATTTTTTCTGCAAAATCAAAAGCCAGCTCTACTAAATACATGGCGCGAGGTATATCTATAGCCGAACTTCCACTCATATTTGGGGCCATATCTGATAATAACAAGTCCACACTACGTTCTGGAATTAAATTAATTAATTCCTGTAATACGATATCTTCCCTAAAATCACCCTGAATAAAAGTTACGTCGGGCAATGAATCCATAGGGAGTATATCTAAAGCAACAATATGACCTTTACCATTTAATCGTTCAGATACGTACTGCGTCCAGCCCCCGGGTGCCGCACCTAAATCAACAACGGTCATTCCTGGCTTCAGCAGCAGTTCCTTTTCATCCACTTCTTTCAGTTTATAAACAGCGCGGCTTCTGTAGCCCTCTGCCTGTGCTTTTTTAACATAAACGTCATCAAAATGCTCTTGCAACCAACGTTTACTGCTTTTAGTACGACTCATAAATTTCAAATATTATACTGGATTATCCTATGATACTGAATTTTACTACCTTTTCCCAGCAAAACGTGCAATAATTTGCCATTTTATCGATCAGGAACAACATAGTGGATACTTCGTTCAAACAATCACTTAAAGCACAGGCCCATCATTTGAAACCTGTAATACTTCTGGGAGCCAAAGGATTAACCGAAGCAGTTATTGCTGAAACCAATATTGCCTTGCTATCCCATGAATTAATCAAAGTTAAAATTAATGGCGCAGAAAAGGAAGACCGGTTGGAAATGGCGCACGAATTATGCCAACAATTGCAAGCTGAATTAGTACAGATGATTGGCAATACGGTCATTCTCTACCGTAAAAATGAAGAAAAGCGCAAATAAATCAGCTTAGTGGATTGCCAAACTCCTGAAGATATAATGCCCCTAATCGATACGACGCGTAATCGGTAATGTGTCCTGCGTCACGATAAACTGGAATCCCCTCAAGATCTGCTGTACAGCGATTATCGGGGCATTGAACTTTTTTGGGATCAATAATAATCAACTGAGGATATTTCATTTTCATCTCATCAAAAACCGCATTAATCCACTGTTCTTTCTCTGAGCTGTAAAAATTAAATTTACATTGTTCAGGATTATAAGATTGATGCAATTTTATGTGCCTGTAAAAACAAGCCAAGGCATTATTTTTCATGATTGCAGTCGATTTGATTAAAACAGGTTTGGCCCCAGAATTCGTTATTACATCCAAAGCATTGTCTAAAGCAACTTTAAACCGTTGCCTCGACAGCGCCTCAGAACGCGTGTCGCCAATCTGGTTAATGATGCTTTTAGTCAGGTAATTACTCCAGATTTGCCCGATTATGACGTAATCATAATGATTGTTACGAATTTTGCGATAATATTTTTGAGTCTGATCAAAACATTCCTGATAGACACTGTTTTTAAATGTCCACCAATCATAAAGAAAAATACCTGGTAATGTGAGGCACGAGGATGTACCTTCGGCCTGAATGGCTATCCCCGCATTTTTTCCCAATGTATCTATTAATCCCCAATAGTGGTTGGAAAAAGAATCTCCTATCATCAAAGCTGATTTGCTCTCTGCTTTTTTAGCACCCAATTTGCACACACGATCATAATCCGTGTATTTGTTACTAATACATAAGGGTCTTTGGGCACTGTTATAATCTTCCAATTGCTTATAAATATGTACCAACTCCTGATTAAAACGCTGCGGAAATCCCGATTGATACTTAATGACTGCTGAATTTAAATGGGTAAACGCAATAGGCAACAACAATAGAATAATAACAGTATAGTGAAACTGAATCTTATGATAACGCCTGGCAGGTTTTTCAATATAACGCCATGAGATGTAACCCAAAGCAAAGGTAAGCAGGTAGGCTAAAAACAATACCAGAGGCGTCTCGACACTGCCTTGATATCTTAAAAATGAAAACACAACCCAGTGCCAAAGATACAAGGAATAGGACAATACACCTATAAAAACCAAAGGCCTTGCTGAAAGAACTTTTACTAAAAAATGCTCCGAATTATACTGGCCCAAAGCAATCAAGAAGCCGGTTGCCAGACAGACCAAAAAGGCGTAACCATTAGGATATCCAAGAATTATCTGGTCAAGACTGGCCACATAAAAAATGATACTCAAAGAGAGTAGTCCCGCTATTGACAGGACATAATGATTTAAATTGGCACGATGCAAAGGCATTAACGCAATACAAGAACCTAATAAAAATTCAAAAATTCTACTGGAAAACAGGTAATAGGTTTGCGCTGGAATATCATGAGACTGTCGCAGGGTCATCACAAAACAAATAATGGTCAGAACCAAAACAACTCGAATCACATTTTTTTTGCTTACCATACGATGCAAAATGAACATCGCTATAGGTAAAATCAAATAACATTGCCATTCAATTGACAGTGACCAGGTGTGCAAGAGTGGCAGTTGATGAGTGTCAGGAGAAAAATATCCTGTCGTCGTATGATTAAAAAATAAATTCGAGATAAATAAAGACGTTTTACGTGCGCTGCGACTGAACTGGATTAAATCCTCAGGTAAAAAAAGCAAAAAAGATAAAATCGTAGTACATACGATAAGACAAAAAAATACGGGCTGAAGACGCCATAGTCTACGATTATAAAATTCAATAAACGAAAAACTTTGATTATTCAGGGACTCGCTGATTATGCGAGTAATGAGAAATCCGGAAATAACAAAAAATACATCCACCCCCACAAACCCGGAAGGGAGAAATGCCAGGCCTCCGTGGTAAATCAAGACCAGCAAAATCGCAATAGCCCTTAACCCATCAATATCCGGCCTGTATTTCATGAAAATAACTCTTGGGAATAAAAACCGGATGATTTTATCATCTTCAACCCAATCGATAAAATTAAATTTCTCTTATTCAGTGATTTGCGATAACTCTTTTTAGGAACTCTGAATCGATGTTCACAACTATCTGCCCTATTCAATTAGTGTGTATTGCCCCGCTCATCAAATGATTTCCATCGTCTCGCGAATTATATGATGAGTGAATTACCCCTATTAATCTTCTCTTAATTTATTATGAGTATAATTAGTTTTCCTTTATTAACGATGAACATTCTAATGACCATTAAAAATAGCCTGGATCAACATCAACAACTTCTTCAAATCTGTAGCAATTATAAAACGCACCTGGTTTCACAATCTAATCTGGCAGAACCGGTCATCAAAAGAAAATTAGAAATTATTGATTCATTACTTGAGTCTTTGGGAGATAATTTATATAGCATGAAAAATCAGGAACGCAGTCAATTCGTCGAACAATTTAAAAGTAAATTTTTTACTGTTAAAGACGAACTGTCACAACATAGGGATCCGTGTTCAATCCAATTTTTAAAAAATATCGGATATGCACTATCTATTCTTTTATGCGGTAGTGGATTATTGTTTTCTTTAATGACAAAAAATAGCCTGGCCTTTTGGAAATCACATGGCCAAATTACCTCAGACCAGGTGTCTCAAACACTGTCTGTCAAAATAGATGATAGCGAGTTGGATCCCAATCAAGAATATACAGTTCAACCAGGATGGAATTCATAAAAAGTCCTGGCACATACACCCTGCCCTGATTTTCTATCGCGATAGAAATACAGGCAGGGAATCTGTCGAAAAGATCAGTTTGAATTGAATCAAAATGATCTTTTTTATATTCAATAAGAAAGTAAACCTCCAATATCCCAATAGTACTTAAGTCTTCAAAAACAAGAGAGAATGCACGATACATCCCTCAATCACGTGACAGAGGCAGCGGTATTGTATAAACTAGCTCATACCACTGTCAGGTGTGATCCATACTTGCGGATGTACATTTGGCGCAATACCTACTCTCAACATGCTTATCAATGAGAGTAAATAAAATTATCGTATGACACATGATACTAAAACATATACCCAATGCGTTAACATTGTTTCGGTTAGGGCTAATTGTTCCATTTTTGATGTATTTATATCATCATGAGTACGTTAATGCATTTTATACCTTTATCCTGGCCGGAATTACTGATGGACTTGATGGTTGGTTAGCCCGTCATTTTAATTGGCAAAGTTTTTTTGGTTCTTTTGTTGATCCTCTGGCTGATAAACTGTTAGTAGCCTCAAGCTTTATTTCATTAGCACTCATTGGCTCGCTACCCTGGTGGCTAGTTATTCTGGTATTCCTTAGAGATTTTACCATCTCAATGGGAGTACTGGCCTGGTTTTGGTTTATTCAACGTAAACTTGATTTTGAACCCACTTTATTAAGTAAGTTCAATACCACATTTCAACTCATTCTGGTTACCCTATGCTTGTTTGAACTGGCATACTTTAAATTTTCTGTGTACTTAGTAGACTCTCTCATTTACTTAACGGCATTTACTACAGCAACCACGTATATTGATTATATCTGGACCTGGGGTAAGAAGGCCTGGCCCAAAAAAGAACAAACCCCATGAACAAGCAATTGGCTTTAGCAATCAAACTCAACGATGAAGCTACTCTCGCTGATTTTAATTGGGAGAATAACGGTCTATTGCAACAACAGCTAGCAAAGATGCTGACCTTGCAGGAAGACAGGTTACTTTATCTCTGGGGTCCCAAAGGCAGTGGAAAATCACATCTGTTGCAAGCCTGTTGCCAATCCGTCAATTTAAAACAATCGGCAATTTATCTTCCCTTGACGCTTCTTAAAGACTGGGGACCGCAAACGATAGAGGGGCTGGAAGAGCAAGATTTAATTTGTATCGATGATATAGATGCCATTGCGAATAACCCTGCCTGGGAAGAGGCCTTATTTCATCTTTATAATAGAATAAAAGATATGG
The DNA here is from genome assembly GCF_003990085.1 of Legionella sp. km535. Taxonomy (NCBI): domain Bacteria; kingdom Pseudomonadati; phylum Pseudomonadota; class Gammaproteobacteria; order Legionellales; family Legionellaceae; genus Legionella; species Legionella sp. km535. The sequence goes on from NZ_RZGU01000020.1 coordinate 60,182, forward strand.
AAAAAGGATTACTAATCATTTCCGGAAATCTGCCCCCAGCGAAAAGCACTATAAACCTGGCAGATCTTCGCTCACGCCTTGCCTGGGGATTAGTTATTCAACTCAATGAGTTAAGCGATGAAGAAAAAATCAAAACGCTTAAATTACATGCGTTTAAACGAGGAATTGATTTACCCGAGAGCGTAGGGCAATTCTTGTTGAACCGTTGTTCACGTAACATGCATGATTTACATCAACTGCTTAATCGTCTGGACGATGCATCCCTGGCTGCCCATCGTAAAATCACCATTCCCTTTGTTAAAGACATTTTAAAAATTTGAAAGACAATTCAAAACGTTTGACAATGCTCAAATTCGGTCTATAAATATTAGAGTTGGTTAGTTTTTATCCGCTCTTCGCCCAATACATTTTATGGATAAATTGAGACGAACGAGTAAGCGGAGATGTTCAATGGAGAGAACTATGAAAACTCAAGATGTTATAGCAATTGATTCATTTGTCATTGCAACTCAGAATTCTTTTTCAGGGCAATTAAGCGAAGATTTATATCGTTTTCTTTCAAAATTCTATCACCTGGCAGATCATGATGAATTTGAACGTTTGATCCTGCAACCAGAAACAGAGGGTGAATTGACAGTACTGTATGGAATGAATAAGGAAATAGCCGGATTTTCACGTATCTACAGGCACCAGGTTGATCTGAATAAAAAGCAGGTGATTGTGTACTCTGCTTATATTTATCTGAATCCGCTATATAAAGTGCGTCCAACAATAGAAAGCTCAGGGTTGACGCAAGCAATAAAAGAAAAACTGACAAACCCTCATGAAGAGATTATTTATCTCGCATTTGCAAACAATCCACTGACTTATGATTATATTTATCAGCTTAGTGATTCCATTTATCCTAAACCTTCTCAAAGAGTTCCTGAGCAAATACTGACGATCATTAATGCTTTTAAAAGGCAATATGGATGGATTACAACCAATTCCCATCCTCTTGTGATTAATTCACCGTTGGTGCCGCTAAGAAGTCAAAGCAATTTTACAATTGATGAGGGAGATGAATTGCATGAATTTTACTTATCAACAAACCCGGATTATTTACAAGGTAATTCATTGTTAGTCTACATGCCGCTTCATTTAGCAAACATCAATTATGGACTGGATCATCTAGACTCTAATTGTGAGTACAGCCAGCAGCCTTTTCATAGCCCATCTCACTTTGGCTACTCTCCTGCCTTGAAGAATTAAGATGAAATGAGTAGATATTGTTACTGGTATTAATAACTGGATTCTTATCCTTATTAGCACTTGAGGATTCCTCTGGGCTATGAGTTTCCTTAAGTGTTGTACTACTACTGACTTGTTGCCATTCAGAGATCTTGTTGATTAATGTCTTGGTATTTGAAACACGCTCCAATAAAATGTCCAATTTGCTTTCTTGATTTGCCAAATTTTCAGAATCACAGAGTTTATCTATTTTTTCTTCGTCAAGCCCAAACCAGGTACTAATCAGTTGTTTTACACCAATTCGCTCTACATTCCAGTAAAGACCGAATGCCGCAAAACCTATACCTAATCCAAACAAAACTATTGGAAAAAAAACAGGCGACACCGCGGTCATAAACAAACTCAAAACAAATACAGCAACAGACTGACCTGCAAAATATCCACTACCAAAAAATAACAACCCAGCGACCCAGGAAACAACGGTCTCGGCTAATTTCATGTTCTCGCTATTCAGTGCCATTTCAAATTGCTTGCTCGCTTGTGCTACGGCTTTAAGTCGAAATTGCAGCATCACAATTGTATGCTCATAGAGCTCCAATTTTTGACCTGTCAATTGAGTCAGGTCATAAGATTCCAGTGTTCTTCTAATTGCTTTAATTTCATCCAGCTGAGTTAGATAAATGTCTAGTAATTTAGGAGTATCTCTTAATTTTACCCCTAAATTCTGAGACACCTGGACGAGATCAAATCCATAAAAAACCACAATGGACAAGGCTGAAAATACAACACCAACTGCGAATATGGCTAAAGGGGGAAATGGCAATACCGATAATAAAGAGGCAATGCTGTCAAAGCCTTCGCAAGCAGCTAATAACGTCCCGGCAATTGCCAAAAGAATAAATTTATTTTGATTACTTGATGAGGCTGGTGGCTCTGCTTTTCTAACATAGGCATTAGTGCCTGGCATGGCGGTCAATAGATCTTTTAATAATTCAGCCCGCAACGAAGCAAGAATGAACTCAATTTTTTCTTTATAGGTTTTGGAAGAAGTCTCTGGAATTTTGAGTTCATCAGCCAGCCAATCAATCAATCGCACTGAGTCTACTGGAGAAACCAAAAATTCAGGAACTACAGCTTCAGGTCCATAAGCAGTGATCAATTCGTTCATTAATTTCTGAGAAGTTTCACTTAATTCAACCTGCACTCCCATGCCCGCTCCTTACTCTTATGAATTTGAAATTTTAATATGAGGCAGTATTTATTTTTAAATTGTTCCGGTAATACCCCGCCAGTGACGACATTTTAACCAATTATAATTAAATAAACATTAAGTGATCAGTATAATAACAACTTATTGGCGTAATTTGAATTTGATATGCTGAAATAAAGGAGCCTGGAACAGAATTGCAGTTAGGAGTTAGTTTTCTGAATCATTAAAAGCGCAGTACATAGGCATAAAGCACTATTATTCTCCGATTTCAAAAATATGGTATCTTGGAGAAAAGTCAGATTTGCGTGCAGGTTGAGCGAAAACCATTCTGTAAAAGCGCAGCATAGATGGCTATGTGAGCATTTTTCAGAATGGTTTTCGCTCAACCTGCACGCAAATATGGCTTTTCAATGAGTTGTGCACAAGAGCCAGGGACAAGGCCGCGGCAAATCAAAGAGATATCACGGCCCTTAATGGCTGGGAATATACGTGGTTGAAAACTCAACTGATTCGATTTCATTATTCGAACTTTTGTTGTTTGTAGCAATATATCGGCTTAAGCGCGGTGATAAAATCCACATAATCAAAGCAATCATCAACGTTACAAGACCGATGCAGGCAAACACATTAGTGTAAATAAAGAGAGACTCAACGCCAGGTTTTATGTTCTCGGGAAGCGCTGTATATGAAGCCACATAAGCTCCTATAAATCCAGCCACTGAAGAAGTCAAAAACCACATACCCATTACAAAGCCAACAATCCGTGTTGGGACCAATTCGGCAACCATAGCAACCCCGAGAGCGGAAACCAGAAGTTCTCCGAGACTTTGAAATAAATAACTGAATATAAGCCACCAGGAAGAGACCATGCCATTATCGGTATAAAAATAGCGGGCAAAATAAAGCATCAAGAAGCTCACCGCACACATCGTCATTCCCAGAGCAAATTTGTAAGGGATTGAAAACATGATTCCTTTGCGATGTAAGGCCCCATAAATATAAGCTAATACTGGACTCATCAACACGATCCAGATGGGATTAAGTGCCTGAAAACTTTGTGCATCAAAAGTTATCCCCATGACATTGGGAATCACATTGTTTACCGCGAACAAATTAAGTGACGTAGGCATTTGTTGGTAAAGTGTAAAGAAAATGACCGCCTCCACCATTAAAACAAGAGCCACGAGCATTTTCATAAATGCCGCTCTTTTTTCTTTCCTCATCATCAACCCGTATGCTACTAGGACCAATATGGTGATACACCACAACAAATTTTTAGCAATCATCACGTGTTGGAGTAAATAAGCGGACAGTTCAGTGAAGAATACAATGCCAACAAAGATTAAAGACCAATGCCAAAGCGTCATCTTGCGCATGTCTGCTTCAGTATTTATATGAGCAACATGGTGATGTTGAAACCAGTAATTGGCAAGCCCCAGAACAAGCCCTATTGCACTGATTAAGTATGCATACGAATAGCCATATTGGCTAGAGATAGATGGCCCAACAATCAAAGCAACCATGCTGCCTAAATTAATAGCCATATAATAAAGAGTAAACCCGCCATGCAACCGGGGATCATTTTCTTCATAACATTTTGAAAGTAAATTAGATGGGTTTGCTTTAAACAAACCATTACCCACACATATCAATCCCAAGGCCAGAAAAACATGCTCCTTATCAGCAAAAGCAAGGGAAAAATATCCTGCGACCAAGACCACCAAACCCAACACAATAGTCCTCTTGGTACCTAGAACCCGATCGCCCATATATCCGCCAATGACCACCATACCATAAACCAAAGCAGAAAAGGCTCCGAAGGTATAGTAGGATACCATATCGCTGTATCCTAAATATCGGATAAAATAGAGAGTGAGAATACCCTGGACTGTATAAAAACCGAATCTCTCCCACAATTCCAACATAAAAATCATGTGAAATGCGCGCGGTTGTTCACGTAATAAATTCAGCATGAGTCCTTATTCCTTAAGGAGGGTAAAATTTTAAATTATAGGAATTTTTTGCTTTTTGCAACGGACTTTCAAAGATAAATATTATGGAGTCAGGGATGCTCACTAACCGCTTCATTTTCCCCTTCATCTTCAGTATCGACAACTTCTGAACCCATGTCCGCATCAGGGGTTGGCTCTGTCTTAAATAATGAAGTTCGTTTCAGTTTTAAACCATCCCCATCCAGTTCATAATCATTGTCTGATTCCTCAGACTGTTTATGCTGATGCTCCGAGTATTTTTTAATAGCCTCCTTGCTCATTAAACTAGCCAATACAACGGCAGTAGAATCGACTTCGTGAACCCTTGATCCATGCTCGGGTACAGTATCTTGAGAAACAGTTGGGTCAATGGCTTTGCTCTCAGGAAACTCATCATCAGTAACAGCATCATCAGGAATCTCACTATTAGTGACCGCACTATTGAGCGATTGATCATCAGGTGATATTGGACTGGATACAGGGTTATTGAACTCTGAAATATTCTCCAAAACGGCCTTATGACTATCCTCCAGCTGATGATCGTTCGCCAAATGCTCTTTTGACTCGTTTTGAACCGGCTCTTCAGTGGGTTTAAATTGATTCATTAACCAATTACCAAGGAATTTAAATACCGGGGTCATTAACCTTGCGAAAAGATAAACTCCACCGGCTATCGCAGCGCCAGCGAGTATCCATCCACCTACAGGAGGAACAAATAAGGTCACTACAAGGCCAATAATGGATAGTGACGTTAAACCAATACCAATACTTTTATCCAGTACACGCATCATACCGACACGCGCTATTTTTTGTTCTATATGCAACTCTTGATTTTTCAAATCAGAAAGTAGCAATTTTTGTGAATTATAGCGCTCTTCTAAATCCTTAATGTTCAATGCCAACAATTCATCCCCGGTCGATGCAGTCAATTGTTGTTCTAATTCTTTAGCCTCTTCCTGAAGTGTTTTCATCTCCTCCTCTGCCTTGATAATTTCTTCATGGAGCAACTTTCGCTCTCTACCCAGTTTGTATTGATTGATAAGAGTTCGAGCCAATAAAAAGATGCCAAAAACCAAACCAGTCCCCGCGCTAACAAAAGCAATCACTGGAGCAGTCACTGGACTAACGAGAGCGGTTATTGCAAGACCTAATAAAAATGCGGAATAAGCCCATCTTAAGTTAGTACTCATTTTAATAGGAATTTTTTCATTAAAGAGATAGGCTGCAAAATAAATCAAAGGGATACGGACAAAATCAAAAATAGCCATGGCAAGCACTGCGAAATGAAATCCATGGGCGATCGATTCGTTTCCAAAAGAATCATTCACTTCAGTGACGCGTTCGCCTATGTTGATAGCGGCATCTGCTGCATCATCAAACTTTAGAGAAAATTTTGATATCCAGGGAATTCGGGCTAAGGCCGAGCTAAATAATGATTTATTGGTTAAGGGAACCAATGTGTAATTGACAGGAGCTTGAATGGCCTTCAAAACCTCAATCTGCCCGGTTTTATCCTGCTCATCTTCTTTTACACCACTATCGAGTACCATAGTGTCACGCATCAAATGAAATATCTGTATAAATAATATACCAATAAATTCTTAAGATAAAATGACGTGTCATTTCTTCCTTGGAAATTTCCATTAAAATCAGCTATATTTTCCAATATAATAATTAAAAAAAAATCACGATGGTTAAAAAAGCCCTTTATCTAGCAGGTGGTGGTGCCCGAGGCGCTTATCAAGCAGGCGTTCTGAAAGCAATCGGTCATATACTGCAAACCAAAAAACTTCCCTTCGATATGGTGAGCGGAGTGAGTGTCGGCAGTATCAACGCAGCCGTACTCGTAGAAAACGCCGATGATTTTCCTGCTGGACTGGATAAACTGGAATCTATATGGGGCGAAATTCATTGCCAACAAATATATAAAGCCAGTAATTATGAACTAGGCAAATCCGTGATGCGAAACCTGAGTACCTTGATAATAAAACAACGTCAGGCGGGTCATCTTCTGGATACCTCCCCTTTGCGCCAATTTCTTGAAGAAACCATAGATTTCACTCGTATTGAGCAAAATATTGCAGCAGGTAATCTGGATACCTTCGAAGTTTTAACTGCACGCTATGAAACACACCAAACCATTTCATTTTATGATCATTGCCAACCTGAATTTGAAGATTGGAATTACCCTCGTCATAGCAGTCAACGAGCAACGATTAACGCTGAGCATATTTTAGCATCCAGCGCCTTACCTTTATTCTTTCCGCCAATTCATCTTGATGGATTTCATTACGGTGATGGAAGCGTGGGACTTGGTACTCCGCTAAGAGGGGCAATACGATCTCATGTCGATAAAATCATGATCCTGGGTACAAGAGAACTTCCTGAATTCACGGACCCTGAAACCTTACGAAACGGTGACATTGCATTTGCTCATATATTGGGAAATATGATGAATGGGTTGTTCCTGGACAATCTTGATAGAGATATTGAGATGGTCAACCGGATGAATGAAATAGCGACTCTTCTGTCCATGTGGAAAAAACGCCGTTCGCCATGGCGACCAATAACAACCCTACACCTTCGCCCAAGCAGAGACATGGCTTCTGTAGCACAAGAACACTTTCAAAGTATGCCGGCTTTGCTCCGTTATCTGCTCAACATCCTGGGAGCAAAGAGCCACTCAGGTGACCTTTTGAGCTTTTTGCTTTTTGAAAAAGAATTTACTCGTGTACTGCTTGATCTAGGCTATCAGGACACGATTGCATCTGCAGATGAAGTGACCGCTTTTTTTAGTTAGGCTGTATTGACAATTCATCCAATGTTTCCGCAGGCCAGGTGACGTCGAAATCAGAATGGTCAATAGCCTCTTTCTAATTCTGTATCATCCACTTGTTCCATAGTTTCTTTATATTAAATTCCCAAAAAATTTTTTAATAACTCGTTATTTGAATCGGGCTCATAATCCACCCATATATTTCTAAAAATCTATAATTAACAAATAATATTTTAAAGTTAAAACTTAGGATAAATTATGAAAGTAATTGACTGGAATCAGCCATCAAGTTTTGTTGATTTATTCGAAAATATTTCAATAAGCTGTTCGAATAATAATCGTTTTAATCTAAATAATCCAACGTGGATAAGCCATGTGACTGATAATTTTGGTGAATGTGATGAAATAGCTAATAATTTGTTAATTTTATTTAAAATAAATGTTCACGCAATCAGGTGTTATCATGCTACAAGATTATTCTTCCCCAAAAAAATTTACAGAGAAGGTCTTAAAAAACTTTCAGAAAAGCTAATTGTTAAGATATGCCGACAAGCCGGGTATTCCCCCAATAAAAAAGAAAAAGAAATAATTTTTGCTAGATATCATAATTATAATTCTATTATGAAGGATGGAACTCGAAATAACATTTATGTCCAACTGGATAAATACCGAGATATGTTATGTGAGGAAAGTAATACTCCTCAGCACAATTGCTCTTTCTTTGACGGAGGAGAGGTGTTTGGAAATGTTTTGCCAAATACCTTATCCTCTCAACTATTAAAGGTACTGAAAACCAGGGGAATTCCCACTTTAATTTCAATCGATCTTCCTTTATCTAATAAATATCTAAACGATAATTATATAGTAAAAATTGCAAATACTTTCTTTTGTTCTTGGTTTAATTTAAAGGTTTTAAATGGTGAACCATTTCCTAATACATGTGGATTAAATATTCCTCTACAAATTAAGGGGGAATATGTGAAAGACATTTTATTATTTCCGAATTAGGCAACGTCCTTGAAGTTTTGTAAACATGACTTGATCTCGAATTGAAAAATCTGTGCTCAACTCAAGATCAAGTCATGTTTACAAAACTTCAGGGACGTTACTTAGATGGAGCATAATTAAAAAATAACAATATTAGACCTATCTCGGAAATTTTGAGTCCAACTGACTAATTTCAGGGTAACGACCAATGGTTATCCTATTAAGTTATCTATTGATGAGTTTTTCGACATAGAACGCTTTAGTGACGTGGTCAACCAAAATGTTACACCCCAGTTAAGCAACTTTCATTAATAAATCGCTCTGTTTTTCAAATTGATTTGGGCTTAAATATCCCAAATATGAATGTAATCTGTGGCTGTTATA
>NZ_RZGU01000021.1:0-64823 GCF_003990085.1 Legionella sp. km535
CCATGTTCTATAACAGCCACAGATTACATTCATATTTGGGATATTTAAGCCCAAATCAATTTGAAAAACAGAGCGATTTATTAATGAAAGTTGCTTAACTGGGGTGTAACATTTTGGTTGATCACGTCATTTTGCCACTAGGTCTTATTTCAAGTACTAGGCCATCACGGTCTAGCATGGCGTTTTCCATCTTCTATCTTTAATGATTTAATCTTTGCATCTGAAAGCATTTGTAATTACCTCAACTAAGCGGCAACTTTGAATGGGGGGATAAAAAATCTTACTCAAGATCTTACCCAAAGTGCTCGCGGTTATATGCGAAAAATAACGAATAGTTGAGAAGTTTTTGAGAAGTAGATGTCAATGTTATTACAATAAGAATCAAGGAGTTATGTGCCGTTGTGAACCATTGAGAACTGTTGCAAAATGTCTCAATGGTACCGAGGGTCGGACTCGAACCGACACGATGTCACCATCACCGGATTTTGAATCCGGCGCGTCTACCAATTCCGCCACCCCGGCACGCGCGGTCATTATAACAAAGATTAAGATACTAACAATGGATTTCACAAAATTATTTATCTGGAATTCGATTTATCTTTATTTTCTCGCTATGGCTGGGCTTTATATGAACTTTATGTTTAAAACTTATTGATTTTAAACCTGTGGTCATAGCCATTTTTGAATTGAGTTTTTAATCCAGTTTGACATTTTGAACCACTTAATTAAATAATGACCTAAAATATGAGTTATAGTTGATTTGAAGTTTGTTGAATGAGGTATGCATGAATAAGTTCAGCTCTTTTGTTTTAGGAATAACTTTATTCACCTTTAGTGTTGCAGGGTATAGTACCCATTGCCCCGATCCCAACACAACTTCTTTAAAATGGGGGGTTCCGCCATCTCCGTGGGTAGAAAATCCTTTTTCTTTGAACAGACCCCAAGGTGACGAAAACACACGTTTCGTAAAAGCGAATATTCTTGTTGCCCGATATGGTCAGGGAGTAACCTGCACTTATAGAAACTCTGTGGGTGATTACTCGATCTGGTGGCAGGTTTTGACAAAAATTCCAGCACGCTCTGATAATAGCTGGATAGATACATTAGGTGGTTATGTCTGTACGGAAGGATTAACTCAATGCCAGTTTTATGTTGCAGATACTTCTGAACGTTAATCTCCATTGATTGATTTGTAAACACTTGAGCCTGTGGCTATACTTAACTTGGATTATCCTACCGGAATCTGAATGAGGGTATAAGTCGTGGATGATATAGATAAAGGAAGCCATTTAAACCATGATGAGCAGGACAGCTCTGATGCTGTGAAACATCAAATGGATGAACTTTCACCAAAAAATGAAGTGTTTAAAGAACTGGTGCTTCGTAAGCTCATAGATATCAGGGATAAAGAGGTGCAACCTCAATTATATGACAAGCATCGCCCTGAACGAAATCCACACATCCAAAGTGCAAACTTTATCTACGCTTTGATATTTAAGGTTAAAGATGATTTAAAAGCGCCAGGTGATGTGATGAAGTTTGTTTTGGATCTGGAAGACAAGTATCCTCTGGCGGTTCCAACAATTACTGAAGTTAAGGAAATGTTGAATTCCTTAATTGTTAAATAATGGCTCAGGAGTTCATTTGTTTTAGCCAGAACAGTAAACAGGGCGTATACGTTAGGTACACACCACTATTCAATTGTATAAACCGAAATGTCTGGGATTAAATGCGATCTTCTGTGATATTAATCATCATTTCCAGGGCTTTTTTAGCATTATCTATAACCCATTGCTGATCATTGACCGGAAGTCTGTTTCGGGTTCCTGTAAATTCGTTAACAACATCTCCTGCTTTAACTTCGTTGTAAGCCATGTTTTTACCCTGGCGTAGCAAATCAACCAAAGCAACCAAATGAGGGGGATCATTGCGTGACATGGTAGCACAACCGCAGCCTATGCCATTTTCTTCATCCTTTTTAGGTGCTTCTGCCAGATTGACTACTTCGATTCCTAAACCTTTACAATATTGTTTCAGGTTGGCAACCATGTGATTTTCTGTGCCTATGGCATAACGTTTGGTGCCCGATCTGTCATTGACGACATGATCCCAAATGAATGCTGTAGAACCTGAATATTGAGCAACTCGAATGACGGCATTTCGACACTCTGGATGCACAATGGTGGTATAGCCTTTTTCCTGCCAGTATTCACACATTTCTGGCTGATAATGTGTATGCACAGCACATTCGCTGGCAAATAAAATCAACTCCGATTTATCGAATTGATCCAGAGTTTTTTTGTCTTGCTCCGGCAAAGAATAGCGTGCTCCTGCGGTTCCACCAGGCCAATAAGCAAGTTTATTAATTCCCAACCAATAAGCTACGTTTTCTCCCATATGTTGATCAGGGATAAACAGTATTTTTTTGTTTTGCTTTTGTGCCCACTGGAATATTTTTTTAACGTTAGAACTGGTACACACTGCTCCACCTTGTGCTCCAGTCATCGCCTTAACTCGACCAGACGTGTTCATATAACATACTGGTATAATGTTTTCAGCACCATAACGTTCATTTAAATCCATAAACGCGGGTTCAACCATAAAGTCTTTGGCAAGCATTTCCATGGTACATCCTGATTTTGGATTGGTAATGTACACCTGCTGTGATTTGTTGGCGAGTATGCTGATGGATTCCGCCATAAAATGGACTGCGGATTCGATAATGACTGATTTTTCTGGATGGTTCGCAGCCATGAGGGCTAACTGATAGGAGTCCCCAATTTTACCACCGAACTGTTCAATTAAACGAACAATATCCCCACCCATATAGTAGTGAGCAAGAAGCAGCATTTTATCACCGAAATGATCCTGCGCTTTCTTAATATAGGGTTTCATCCATTCCAATACTGTGGTCAGTTTACGATCTGGAAGTGCCTGATATTCTTCGGCATAGGGTATGAACTCTTCCTGATACCAATCAATTGGGTAATCGCTTTGGCAAATGCTCATATCATTTCGGATGTGCATTAAGGTTGTTTCTGGTTGGTAAATAGTCGAATTTTTAAACATCAAATCTACCTCAAATGTAATTGGGAACAAACATCATGTATTCATCAAGATCGAAATAGATCCCACAATCAAGTCGCGGGAGGTCGATATCTGAATTGCCAATAAATTCTAGCCTAAAGAATTATCTACAGGCCCCAGTTTGGCAATGCTTTCCTGAGCTTTTGTATTTTTACCTGGAAAATCTTCTCTAAAGTGGCCTCCACGCGATTCCCGTCGTGCTAAGGCGGCTCTGACGATTAACTCTGCATTAAGTATTATATTTCTTAACTCGATGAAATCTCGTGTAATGGAATGCTTCCAGTAATATTCTTCAATAATTTTCTTACGTTTCATTATTAATTGTAGTAGATCCTGAAGACCTGCTTCAGTACGCACTATTCCGGCATAGGAAGTCATTTCACCCCGTAAGCCTCTCCATTGGGCATTAATCTGACTGGCACGTCTGGCGTTGACTTCCCCGGGTGAACTCCAGTTTGGCACGGCATCCATTGGCTTAATTGGGGATGCTATGTCTTTTAGAGTGCATCGAGCCGCGTTTGCACCCATGACCAACGCTTCTAACAAAGAGTTACTTGCCAGCCGATTGGCGCCATGAAGTCCGGTAAACGCTACTTCACCTATAGCATACAATCGTTTCAGGTCAGTACGGCCATCAACGTCGGTTAATACTCCACCACATTGGTAATGGGCTGCAGGAACTACAGGAATCATGTCCTGGCTCATTTCTATGCCTATGGACAATAAAGTCGAGTAAATTTGGGGAAATCGTTTTTTCAGGAACGATTTGCTTTGGTGCGTAATGTCCAGATAAACGTATCCTGCCTGGCTTTGTTCTATTTCACTAAATATTGCTCGGGCAACAACATCTCTGGTGGCAAGCTCCATGTGTTCAGGAGCATACTGCTTCATAAACCGTTCGCCTGTTTCAGGATTTTTGAGCAAGGCTCCTTCGCCGCGAACTGCTTCAGAGATTAAAAAGTTGTTCAAGGAGTGGTGATGAAGAAGGGTGGGGTGGAATTGATAGAATTCCATATTGCCTACGCGAGCTCCTGCTCTGTATGCCATGGCCACACCATCTCCCGTTGCAACCATAGGATTGGTTGTATAACGGTATGTTTTTCCTGCGCCGCCAGTCGCCAAAATCACGCAATTTGCCAAAAAGGTATGGATGCGATTGTGTTGGCAATCCAGAATGTAAGCGCCTAAAACCTCTCCTTGATTATCGGTTCGGTGTGGAAGGTACTGAGTGATCAAGTTGACTGCTACGTGATGCTCAAAAAAGTCAATTTGTTTGTGTTGTCGCGCTAAATGGTTCAACGTTTGAGTTATTGTTAAACCGGTTTGATCACCGCAATTGAAGATGCGTCTGTGGGAATGTCCGCCTTCTTTCGCCAGATGAAATTCTCCATTTGTGTTCTGTTTGAATTTAACGGCATACTGTCCCAGTTGTTTTATTATGTCCGGTCCCTGACGAATAATAAATTCTACAGCGGGTTGATAACATAACCCATCACCGGCTAGCAGAGTATCGGAAACATGGGATTCGAGTGAATCCTCAGGGGAAAAGGCAGCAGCAATTCCACCTTGTGCATAACGGCTATTGCATTCAATTGATTCTGCTTTGCTGATTAATGCGATCTTTAATTGGGGCTGGATTTCCAATAATTGCAGGCAATAATGTAATCCAGCTAATCCGGTACCTATAACAAGAACATCGTATGTAAAGGCTTGCCCCTGTTGTGATAAGGTATCGTTCATGAAAAGGCCTTAACTAACTGTATCGCCAGACCTGTATAGGATTCTGGAGTCAGACAAGAGAGTTGTGCTTTTGCCTCCTGGGGAATGGACAGATTATTGATAAAATGTTTCAGGCTCTCTGCATCAATACCTTGACCACGTGTCAGTGCTTTTAATTGTTCATAAGCATCCGGCACGTTATAACGGCGCATTACCGTTTGAACTGCTTCAGCCAAAACTTCCCAATTCGAATTTAAATCTTCATCGAGGGCCGTTTTATTAATTTGTAATTTATCGTTACCTTTGGTGATGGAGTAATAGGCGATTAAACTGTAAGAAAAAGCCACGCCTAAATTACGTAACACGGTAGAATCTGATAAATCCCTCTGTAGACGTGACTGGGTCAGTTTATTGGAAAAATGAATGAACAGGGCGTTTGCCAGTCCCAAATTTCCCTCGGCATTTTCAAAATCAATCGGGTTTACTTTATGAGGCATTGTTGAAGAGCCTACTTCAGCGGCAATAGTCTTCTGTTTGAAATAACCCAGAGAAATATAACTCCAAATGTCTTGGGTGTAATCCAGGAGAATATTATTGATTCGTACCATGATCTGCGATACTTCAGCGATACCATCATGGGGTTCAATCTGAGTCGTGTAGGGATTGAACGATAAACCGAATGAGGTAACGAAATTAGCGCAATGCTTACGCCAGTCAACCTCTGGATAGGCAATAAGGTGTGCATTGTAGTTGCCCACTGCACCATTGAATTTTCCAGGGATCAGCACTTCAGCCAATTGTTGCTGAGGTCTTTTAAGTCTGGCAACGAAATTAACCAGTTCCTTACCCATAGTTGTTGGCGTTGCAGGTTGACCGTGTGTTCTGGACAACATCGCTGCATCACAATGCTGTTTGCCAAGCAAGGTGATGCTGCCCATAATTTCAGCCAGAGTAGGTTGTATAACCTGTGCAATGGCTTGTTTTACCATAAGTGCATAAGCCAGGTTATTAATGTCTTCAGAAGTGCAGGCAAAATGAATGAATCCAACGATGGATTTGAGTTGTTCATGATTCTGAAACTTATCTTTTAAATAGTACTCAATGGCTTTTACATCATGATTTGTTTGCTTTTCTAATTCTTTAATTTTTCCTGCTTCAGCTTCATCAAAATGTTCAATAAGTGCAGCAAGAAATGCTTTTGAGTTCGCGTTTAATGGAGGTACTTCAGTAATTGTCTCATTTGCTGCCAAAGATTCAAGCCAGCGAATTTCAACCATCAAACGAAAATAAGTTAACGCAAATTCACTAAAATAAGGACTTAAGGACCTTGTTTTATTGATATAACGACCATCTATGGGGGAGATTGCGTTTAAAGCTGAAAGTGTCATAGGTAGCCTACCCAAATAAGAAAGCATATATAATATTAGATGCGAGGCAAGATGTGAATTAAAGTGAGAAATTTTATATCATAATTAACACATTTTTGTTCCATGTGCGTATAATAGTCGCAATTTCTAATAAGTTGGTTCAATTTTATGAAAACTATTATCGAGTCCTACCAGGCTGGGTTATTCCAAAAAAAATATTGGCTACAAAATATTGTTTCTGGATTAATCGTTGGCGTGGTTGCTTTGCCCCTTGCAATGGCTTTTGCCATCGCTTCAGGAGCCAAACCGGAACAAGGTTTGTACACTGCTATAATTGCTGGATTGGTTGTTTCGATAATGGGGGGAAGCCGGTTGCAAATTGCAGGCCCCACTGGCGCATTTATCGTAGTGCTTGCCGGGATTACTGCCAAATACGGAATATCAGGATTGCAAATTGCCACATTAATGGCTGGTTTTATGTTGTTGTTCTTTGGTCTTGCACGCCTGGGCGGTATAATTAAGTTCATACCCAGCCCAGTCATTATAGGCTTTACCTCGGGGATTGCTGTAGTGATTTGGGTCGGGCAGTGGCAATATTTTTTAGGGTTACCCCCAACAACCGGTGCACATTTTCATGAAAAATTGTGGCACCTGATTCAATCGTTTCCACAATTAAACATACCTACCGCACTATTGGGGTTCTGTTCATTATTCATGGTTATTTTTTCCAACAGAATCCCCGGATTAAAACGTGTCCCAGGCCCATTGATTGCTTTGGTAGTCGCAACGGTTTTTCAATCTGTATTTCATTTTGAAAGTGTTGCTACTATAGGTACTATGTTTGGCGGGATTCCTCAGGGTTTGCCTACTTTTGAATTACCTTCCATAAATCTGGATCGCATTATTGAACTGGTTGGTCCAGCTTTTACCATTGCCATGCTTGGCGCAATTGAATCTTTATTATCTGCTGTTGTGGCTGATGGTATGTCTGGTACGCAACATAATTCCAATAGAGAGTTGGTTGGGCAAGGATTAGCAAACATCCTGACGCCTTTGTTTGGCGGATTTGCTGCAACTGGTGCGATCGCGCGTACAGCAACCAATATCCGTAATGGCGGAAACAGCCCATTAGCTGGAATAATTCATGCTGTGACGTTAATTTTGATTGTTTTATTTTTAGCGCCTTTAGCCGTAAATGTTCCGCTTGCTGCGCTTGCCGCTATTTTATTTGTAGTTGCCTGGAATATGAGCGAAGTTCATCATTTCGTTAAAATCATCAAATTGGCGCCAAGAGCGGATGTAGCGATTTTACTGGTAACTTTCTGCTTAACTGTTTTTGTCGATTTGGTTGTGGCTGTAAATATCGGGGTGATTATTGCCATCCTTTTGTTTATGCGTCAAATGGCTTTAGGCGTCGAAGTGCAGCAAATGTCACAGGCTGATCTCTCTCAGGAATTGGCAAAACAAAATCTGGATGAATTACCTCCTGGTGTGTTGGTCTATGCCATTGAAGGTCCTTTTTTCTTTGGGGCAGTAGAAATTTTTCAGCGAGCATTAGCATTCACCCATACAGACCCAAGCATCTTGATTATTAGAATGCGATGGGTGCCCTTTATGGATGTCACCGGATTGCAAACTCTTGAGGAAGTTATTGCGGGACTACATCAACGTGGAGTGCGCGTAATTTTAAGCGGTGCTAATGATTCCGTTGAGGAAAAATTACGTAAAATAGGTATCCTCGCTATGATTGGTGAATCAAATTTCTTTAAAGATTTTTCCAAAGCTCTCGCTGCTTGCCATAAGGATATGACTGGCACAAAAAAACAGGATAAATTTGAGGGTTCGGGCAATATCCCTGAAGTAAGTATTGGGACCTAGAAACTTTAAGACCATCTATTATATTGATAAGGGCGCTTTGCGCCCTTATTGTTTAGTCATCCATTGATTTGAACTGATGGATTATATTTCCTGCGAGATGCTGGTAGGAATTTAAAGATAAACTGTCTTTTAGTTCATTAAAGTTAATGTCGTTTATGGGAATCATTCTGATATTGGCTTCATTGATGCTACGGAAATAGATGGTTTTTGTACCGAGATCAAAAACCATACTCAATTGTGTAGGTGAAGAAGTTCCGGGCGCTTGCGCGACATGTCCCAAGCTATTGAAGGCATATGCAATATGTTCCTCATTCGCTACATAACCAGGCAATTTTTTGAGGAAATGTGCAGCTCTCACAAAACGTGATTTTGAATCATATCCTCCCGGAAGAGGTTTATTGCCCCCGAACCCACCATACTCATCAAGAACAGCCAGTGCTGAGGCATAGTCTATATTGGTTAGCACCGGAGGTATTAGATTATCCTGAGTGTGAATGACCAATTCGCCATTTAAATATTCAAGAACAGCGGATTTGCCTTCTGCATCGTTGATCATCAGGTGAAGATTCATACCTACATTACGGTAATTATTGGGGAGCAATTGATAATTGGAACTGTCATCAAGTACTTCCTGTACATTTTGGAAATTATCCAGAACATACTGTACCCACTCAGATGTGCTTAATGCAGGTTTATCGCTACTGATTGAATAACGAGAAGAACTCAGGATAAGTGCTGAAGCGGTGAGTCCTTTTTCATTCATTCCATCTGCGGCAGGTCCTGGTTTAAAGCGGCTGCCACCATGAAACACTACACTACCGTAACGGCTCTTCCAAATGAGAGGGTGATATTGATGACTGTCAACACTGGAAACCATCAGAGTATCGCGTGGATGAATTACTACGGTACCTTCCCTGTATTTCCAGTCTAAATTGACTGCAACAGTTGCGGGCTTGTTTTTATTAAAAACCAAGGCAGAACAGGCTATGCTGGAAAAGGAGATCGTATTTAAAGATAAGGCAACAGAAATGAGTGCTATACGTTTAAACATGGTAACTTCCTTGTGATAATTGAACTTTTGAATAGGCTTAAGTGCACCTGTTCATCCTGAAAACTTACAGCAATTTATAGTAACGCACAATTAAGCTGTATTGACAATTCCGATTTCAAAATCTCACTTTGTACGATTTCAACCAAAGAAGGATCGGGGCGCGTTATTATTGTTGTCATGGGGCTGTTGACAATTCAAGTTTCGACGTCCCGCGAACAAGTCGCGGAAAGTAGGCTTGAATATAATGAAATGTCAACAGCCCCATGTTTATTTGCCTTCAGTTAGAGCAACTTTCAAAGACATTGAAGGTTCTAATTCCAATAGGCTGACAATTTAAGTAGAATGGCTATCATTTTATGAATTTGGGGTTGATATGACGGTTAAACTACATACTATCGATTTGGCGCAACTTGGAATGCGGGACCTGGAGCAAGTAGGCGGTAAAAATTCTTCTCTAGGTGAAATGATCAGTCATTTATCCTCAGCTGGTGTTTCTGTTCCCGGTGGATTTGCAACTACTGCGGATTCTTTTCGGGAATTCTTATCTCGTGATGGCCTTGATAAGAAAATCTATGAACAATTATCTTCCCTGGATACAGATGATGTGTGTCAATTGGCTGTAGTAGGTAAACACATTCGAGAGTTGATAGTGAATACCCCCTTTACCCCTGAATTTGAACATGCTGTTCGTGCATCTTATAAAGAGTTGGCTGATCGAATAGGTCATGATGATTTTAGCGTTGCAGTCCGCTCCTCAGCGACAGCCGAAGATTTGCCCGATGCCTCTTTTGCAGGCCAACAGGAAACATTTTTAAATGTTAAAGGGATAGATGCTGTTTTAGATTCGATTAAACATGTTTTTGCGTCATTGTTCAATGACAGAGCTATAGCGTATCGTGTTCATCATAATTTTGCACACGGTGATGTGGCGTTATCGGCCGGGATACAACAAATGATACGCAGTGATATAGCTGTCAGTGGTGTTATGTTCACCATGGATACAGAATCAGGCTTTGATCAGGTTGTCTTTATCACTTCCTCTTACGGGTTAGGGGAAATGGTTGTTCAAGGAGCAGTAAACCCTGATGAGTTTTATGTACACAAACCGGGTATTATTGCAGGACGCCCAGCTGTGATTCGCCGTAATCTGGGCAGTAAAGCATTAAAAATGATTTATTGTGATGATCCCTCTTTGGAGAGACGAGTTAAAATTGTAGACGTTGATCCGACAGAGCAATTACTTTTTTCTTTAAATGCTGAAGAAGTTGAGCAATTAGCCCGACAGGCATTAATAATAGAAAAGCATTACGGTCGTCCCATGGATATCGAATGGGCCAAAGATGGTAAAGATGGAAAATTATATATCTTACAGGCACGTCCTGAAACAGTAAAAAGCAGAGACAGCAAACAGGTTTTGGAGCGTTATACCTTACTGAAAAAAGGGGCCGTCTTAAGTGAAGGCCGCAGCATAGGGCAACGTATTGGTCAGGGCAAGGCAAAAATCATTAAAGACATTAGCGAAATGCATAAGGTGCAGCCCGGTGATGTTCTGGTTTCCGATATGACTGATCCCGATTGGGAGCCGGTGATGAAGCGTGCTTCTGCAATTGTGACCAATCGAGGAGGAAGAACCTGTCATGCGGCTATTATTGCACGTGAATTAGGAATTCCTGCAGTAGTGGGATGTGGGGATGCAACGAAAACCATTACTGACGGAGATGAAGTCACGGTCAGTTGTGCAGAAGGGGATACGGGGATTGTTTATGCTGGTTTCTTACCTTTTGAGCAAGTTCGACTTGATGTAGAAACCATGCCTGAATTACCGATGAAGGTGATGTTGAATGTGGGTAATCCTGATCGGGCATTTGCCTTTCAATCAATACCTAATTCCGGAGTTGGTTTGGCTCGGTTGGAATTTTTGATTTCCAATACAATAGGAATTCATCCCCGGGCTTTACTTGATTTTGACAGCTTGCAGGACAAAGAACTTAAGAAATTTATCTCTGAGAAAACTGTCGCCTATTCCTCACCTGTAGAATATTATATTGAACGGTTAAAAGAAGGGATAGCTACTATAGCTGCAGCGTTCTATCCCAAGCCAGTGATCGTTCGGTTATCTGATTTTAAATCCAATGAGTATGCTAATCTTGTTGGCGGTAAGTTGTATGAACCGCATGAAGAAAATCCAATGTTGGGCTTCAGAGGTGCATCACGCTATGTCTCCTCACAATTTGCCGAGTGCTTCGCTTTAGAATGTAAGGCAGTCAGACGAGTCCGGGAGGACATGGGCTTAACCAATGTGGAGGTCATGATTCCATTTGTAAGAACCGTTTCTGAAGCCAGTGATGTCATTGAGGTTTTAAAGCAACACGGACTGGAGCGTGGCAAACATGGTTTGCGGGTTATTATGATGTGTGAACTGCCATCTAATGCCTTATTGGCCAGTGAATTTTTAGAGCATTTTGATGGTTTTTCAATTGGCTCTAACGATCTGACGCAATTAACTTTAGGGTTGGATAGAGATTCGGGTTTGGTAGCCGGTCAATTTGATGAGCGCAATGATGCAGTTAAAGCTTTGTTGCATATGGCAATTGTTGCTTGTAAAAATGCAGGTAAATATATAGGCATTTGTGGACAGGGCCCCTCAGATCATCAGGATTTTGCTCAATGGCTTATGAAAGAGGGAATAGAGAGTGTCTCTTTAAATCCCGATTCTGTTTTGGAAACCTGTCTGTTTTTGGCTAAACAGTAGAGGCAGTATCTATGCATCCCCGCATTGGCGGGGAGGCATGAAAAAATGGGGTATGACAACCTTACAAAATTACAAATTAAGATGTATCAATGGGTGAGATAAACAATAAGGATAGTTCAAAACTTTTAGGGGCTGTTGACAGTTCATTCTTTTCAGGCCTTTTTTTCGCGACTTGTTCGCGGAACGTCGAAATCTGAATTGTCAACAGACTCAGGTTGCATACGGATATCATTAATTACATGAAAGGGGGCCTGAATTATGCGCAGTTCTAAATGGTGGTTTTTTGCAGTAAGCATCTGCCCGATGATTGCATTTGCCGCAGGCTCTGAAGATCATGCTGATCCAGTAGCCTCAGTTTTGCTCGGTGTAACGTGCATTTTGTTCTTTGCCATCATGGGCAGATATATTGCTCGACTCTTTAATCAACCCGGAGTACTTGGTGAATTATTGATGGGTGTTATTGTAGGGAATGTGAGTTATTTTTTTGGCAATCAACTCATTGTTATTCTGCGAGAAGGCTCTTCAATTTTTAATGTAATGAAGGAAGTTTTAAATGGAGTTTCTATCGGACAAGCTGTCAGTTCAGTGATACCGAATCCATTTTATGCGCAGCAAATCACGCAGGCATTAAGCGGTGCTGAAGGGACGGAGTATCTTAAAATTGCCTACATAGTGGATATTTTTTCGCGCTTGGGTGTTATTTTTCTCTTGTTTATGGTCGGGTTGGAAAGTTCCCTGGAGGAACTAAAGCATACTGGAAAAGAATCCATTTTAGTTGCTCTTATTGGGGTTCTGGCACCAATGATTTTGGGATTTCTGGCTGCTTATTTTTTAATACCCGCGTCACATGCTCAGGCAGATTTATTTATTGCAGCAACGTTGAGCGCCACCAGTATTGGTATCACAGCGAGAGTACTCAAAGAAATGAATAAGCTTCGCACACGAGAAGCACGAACAATTCTTGGCGCTGCAATGTTGGATGATATTTTAGGATTGATTTTATTGGCCGTGGTCAGTAGCGTGGTAATTAGTAATGCTGTTGATTTTGGAGTGGTAGTACGAATTATTATATCTTCTCTACTGTTCTTTGCTGGTACTTTGGTCTTAGGGCCAATATTTTTACGTAAATCAGTTCATTTATTGCGTCGTCTTGAGCCCTGGGAATCAAAGCTGTTTATATCGTTCATTTTTGTAATGGCTCTTTCCTGGTTGGCTTCGTTTGTGCACTTGGCCGCTATTATTGGTGCTTTCGCAGCCGGAGTGATTATTCACGATGATTATTTTAAATCACAAGAATCCCATAAATCAGAGAATCGAAGCATTCATCATTTAATTTCTCCACTAGAGTCCATTTTGGCCCCTATGTTTTTTATGGTGATAGGTCTTCAGGTAAAATTAGAAACATTCTGCAGCTGGAACGTCATTATTTTATCCAGCGGTTTGATTCTTGCTGCAATCATTGGAAAATTACTCAGTGGATTAGGAGCAAATCGTAAAGATGACCGTCTGTTGATTGGTATTGGCATGCTGCCCCGTGGTGAGGTAGGACTGGTGTTTGCGTCTATTGGACGAACATTAGGTGTGATTTCTGATGAATTGTTTTCATCAATCGTGTTGATGGTTTTAGTAACTACTTTTATCGCGCCTCCCTTATTAAAAGCGCGATATGCTAACAAGAACAAGGAACTCAAGGTTTGAAAATAGATTCGTTACAGGTAGCCTCCGATGTAAAGCGTGCTTTACTTGAGGATATAGGAACAGGTGATGTTACAGCAGCGCTGTTGCCTTCTCACCTTATCGTTGAAGCAGAGATTATTTCCAGAGAATCGATGCTAGTCTGTGGGCAACCCTGGGTTAATGAGGTTTTTGCTCAGATTGACGATAAAATTGAGATTGAATGGCTGGTTTCCGAAGGTGATTGGTTAGCCGCGCCTGCTTCTTTGTGCATTATTCACGGTACTGCGAGCAGTATTTTAACTGCGGAGCGTACGGCATTAAATTTTTTGCAGACTCTTTCTGCCACAGCAACACAAACTCATCATTATGTAGAGAAACTTCGCGGAACTGAGACGCGATTGCTGGACACCCGTAAAACGATACCTGGCCTAAGATTGGCTCAGAAATATGCGGTTCATTGTGGTGGTGGAGTGAATCATCGTATGGGACTCTACGATGCCTTTTTAATCAAAGAAAATCATATCAAAGCGTGTGGGACTATTGCTCAAGCGATAAACCTGGCCAGAAAAACGAACAAACATTTATTAGTTGAGATTGAAGTGGAAACGCTCGACGAATTGCGTGAGGCTTTTGATGCTCATCCCGACAGGATACTGTTGGATAATTTTAGTCTGGAGATGCTTATCCAGGCGGTACAAATGAATCAGCCTAAGTACTGTGAGTTGGAAGCTTCAGGTGGTATCAATAGTGAAAATATTGCTGAAGTAGCACGCTGCGGTGTAGATTTTATTTCTGTTGGGGCTATCACCAAATCAGTCAACGCAATTGACTTAAGTTTATTAGTTAGGGAAGTATTATGAGCCAGAGCATTGTATTTACTGGAGGAGGCACAGCCGGACATGTCACTCCCAATATGGCATTAATTAAAGAATTTAAAGCAGAAGGATGGGATATCAATTACATCGGTTCTGATGAGGGTATTGAAAAGGGAATGATCCAAAATCTGGGAATCCCTTTTCATGCGGTCAGTAGTGGAAAATTGCGTCGTTACTTTAGTCTGAAAAATGTGCTTGATCCTTTTAAAATAGTGATTGGAATTATTCAATCGTTTTGCTTGTTTCACAAATTAAAACCGGATGTCGTGTTTTCTAAAGGTGGGTTTGTTGCCTTTCCGGTAGTTATCGGTGCTTGGTTAAATCGAATTCCTGTGGTAGCCCATGAATCAGATATGACTCCAGGATTAGCTAATCGACTTTCTTTTCCGTTTGTGAATAAAATTTGCCTCACCTTTGATGCCGGTAAAAAGCACTTCAAAAATCAGGACAAGATTGAAGTAACCGGCACTCCGATTCGTGAACAATTATTTGCTGGCTCCAGGGCGAAAGGTCTGGAGTTGTGTGGTTTTAATAGCGAAAAACCGTGTTTGCTGGTTATTGGGGGTAGTTTAGGTGCAGGATCTATCAATCAGAGTGTGAGGGCTGCTCTTGGGCAATTAACCGAACGATTTCAAGTCATTCATTTATGTGGCAAGGGGAAAAAAGATCCTGCCTTGAATGAGATTAAAGGTTATTGTCAGTTTGAATATGCCAATGAAGAGCTTGCAGATTTGTTTGCGGCTGCTTCAGTTGTCATTTCCCGAGCTGGAGCAAATTCTTTATATGAAATACTTGCTTTAGGAAAACCGCATATCCTCATTCCAATATCTGCAACGGTGAGTCGAGGTGATCAGATACAAAATGCGCGTTATTTTCAGGGATTGGGTATCAGTGTAGTGATTCAGGATCACGCTTTGAATGCAGAAACGTTATTAGCTGCTCTCCGGGAAGTAACTAATAAGGCGAGTGATATTGATGATAAAATCAAAGCATTAAAAATTGAGTCTGCTACAGATAAAATTGTAGGAATAATCAAGGAGCAAGCACATGTTCAATCCCCAAGAACTGTATGATTATGTCAGTAAGCAATGGCAGGAAGAAATAATCCCCAGTTTATGTGACTATATTAAAATTCCTAATAAATCACCTCACTTTGATTCCCTGTGGCAAGAACATGGTTATATGGATGAAGCTGTTGCTCATATCGCTCAGTGGTGTACCGCTCATGCGCCCAAAGGAATGAAACTAGACATTTTGCGTTTGGAGAATAGAACTCCTTTAATTTTTATAGAGATCCCAGGCCAGATAGATGAAACCGTTTTACTTTATGGTCATTTGGACAAGCAACCGGAAATGTCTGGCTGGCATGAGGACTTGGGCCCATGGAAACCTGTACTGAAAAATGGTCTTCTTTATGGGAGAGGGGGGGCTGATGATGGTTATTCTGCTTATGCCTCATTAACCGCGATTCGAGCTTTGGAAGCACAGAATATTCCTTATCCTCGCTGTGTATTGATTATTGAAGCTTGTGAGGAAAGCGGCAGTTACGATTTGCCTTATTACATTGAGCTGCTAAAAGAACGGATTGGCAAACCTTCTCTGGTTATCTGTCTTGATTCGGGTGCAGGTAATTACGAACAACTTTGGATGACTACTTCTTTGCGGGGAAATGTTGTTGGCGAGTTGACGGTTGAACTGATCCATGAAGGAGTACATTCTGGTAATGCCAGTGGTATTGTTGCGGACAGTTTTAGAGTAGCACGACAATTAATCAGTCGAATTGAAGATGAAACAACAGGTGAAATTAAACTCCCACAACTTTATTGCGATATTCCTGCAGAGCGAATCAATCAGGCCAAAGATTGTGCGCTGGTGCTTGGTAATCAGGTGTATACTGAATTTGCCTGGCATGATGAGGTGCAACCGGTCAGGCTTGAACAACCGGAATTAATCCTGAATCGAACCTGGCGACCTGCATTGACAGTAACGGGTGCAGACGGTTTTCCTGCTATAGCAGATGCTGGGAATGTCATGCGCCCTAAAACCGCGCTAAAACTATCCATGCGCCTGCCTCCGTTGGTCAATCCCAAAGAAGCATCCCAGGTTTTGCTGGAAACTTTAACGGTAAATCCACCGTATAATGCCAAAGTCAGTTTTCGGGTCGATGATGGGTCTAAGGGATGGAATGCTCCATCGCTTTCTGATTGGTTAGCTGAATCGGCTGATGAAGCTTCATTGACTTATTATGGTAAACCCGCTGCATACATGGGAGAGGGCGGCACTATTCCCTTTATGGGGATGCTTGGGGAGCAATTTCCAAATGCCCAATTTATGATTACTGGTGTATTGGGTCCTCACTCTAATGCTCATGGCCCAAATGAATTTCTTCATCTGGACATGGTTAAGAAATTAACATCATGCGTCTCATATGTTCTCTACAGTTTTTCTCAACAAAAATAATTAAAAATCTTCTCGACACTTAAATAAAATATTGGGATACTTTGCAGCGGCTCTGGAACGAGCCGCTTAGTCCAACAATTAGGAGAACATTATGAAAGCAAGATTCATTGCTATGTTATTGTCATTATTCGTTGTAACCCTTCCTGCTCAAGCAGATACAGTTCCTAAAAAACAACCAGAGCACCATGCTCCTTCAGCAAGCAAAATAGATCTGAATCATGCAGATCTGGCTGCGCTTACCGGTTCCTTTAAAGGTATTGGAAAGAAACGTGCTGAAGCAATCATTGCTTACAGAGACAGTCATAAGGGGTTTAAATCCATTGAAGAACTCTCTGAAGTTAAAGGCTTTGGGCAACGTTTCATGAATACTAATCGTGATAAATTAAAAGAAGTTTTTGTTATCAATTAAGTGCTTGGGGCAAGCCCCAGGATCCTTGGCATTTAGGATTAAATGCTTTGGATACTCGGGGCTTGAAATTATCATGCCATCTCGTGGCAGTAAGAGGATTACTCAATGCAGGCACAGAGTCGAGTTAAGAAGATTTCTCACTGTAACCAGGATGACGTGCTCCAATGAGATGGAGCATCCAATTCATTTGAGGATGATTGTACCGAACAGGATGAGGCATTCTTTAGTGACTGGAACACTAATAAAATGGGAAAGCCCTCAGAGACCTGACTCAACTTGATTTTTGCATCACTGTCTTAACCTCAAAATTTACGCAATTATTTAAATTTCTTACAATTCAACTGTCGATTTTTACTCAAATATAGGATAAAGTAGCATCCAAAAAGAAGAACGGGATCTTACTGCATATGTTCAGAAAATTAAGGGGGGTGTTCTCTAACGATTTGTCAATCGATTTAGGAACAGCAAATACATTGATTTATGTTCGGGATAAGGGCATTGTCCTTAACGAGCCTTCCGTGGTTGCCTTGCGTAATGAATCAGGCCAAAAGCGAGTAGCTGCCGTAGGTATTGAAGCAAAACGCATGTTAGGAAGAACTCCCGGTAACATAAACGCCATTCGGCCGATGAAAGACGGTGTCATTGCGGATTTTTTTGTCACTGAGAAAATGCTCCAGCATTTCATCCACAAAGTTCATGAAAATAAATTTCTCAGACCAAGCCCAAGAGTTCTTGTTTGTGTTCCTTGCGGTTCTACTCAGGTTGAGCGGCGAGCGATTCGTGAATCAGCTATGGGTGCAGGAGCACGGGAAGTGTTTCTTATTGAAGAACCTATGGCTGCTGCTCTGGGTTCCGGAATGCCAGTCGAAGAAGCTAGCGGATCCATGGTTGTAGATATTGGTGGTGGAACTACTGAAGTGGCCATTATCTCCCTGAGCGGTATTGTGTATCATCAATCCGTACGGATAGGCGGTGACAAATTTGATGACGCTATTGTCTCTTATGTTCGTCGTAATTACGGTACGTTGATTGGTGAAACGACAGCAGAGCGCATTAAACATGAAATCGGTTCTGCATTTCCAAGTCGTGATTTGTTTGAGATTGAAGTGCGTGGAAGAAATCTCGCTGAAGGAGTCCCACGTAGTTTTACTTTGACAAGTGCAGAAATTCTCGAGGCATTACAAGAACCTTTATCAGGAATAGTAGGTGCGGTTCGAGCAGCATTAGAGCTGGCTCCACCCGAATTGGCAGCGGATATAGCTGAACGTGGTATGGTTTTAACCGGGGGTGGTGCCTTGTTGAAAAACATAGACACTTTACTGATGGAAGAAACAGGGTTACCTGTATTAATTGCTGAAGATCCATTGACCTGTGTAGCACGTGGTGGTGGTAAAGCTTTAGAAACCATGGATTTGCGCGGCGGTGATTTCCTCTCAACAGAATAGTAAACACAGTAGATTATTTATTAAGGGCGGGCACAGTTCTATTGGATTTGTGTTGGCCCTTGTTTTTTCTATTTTTATGATGATTTCTGATTATCATTATCATTACCTGGATAATGTCCGAAGTGGTTTTTCTTTAGTTGTTTCTCCTTTACAGTATGCTGTTGATTACCCGGTTCGGGTTGTTGGCTGGGTTCAATCTTTAGTCAGTGCCAAAAAAGCATTAATCGATGAAAACATGCAGTTACGTTATCAGCAAACCATGCTGGAAGCTGAGTTGCAAAAATTATTAGTGATCCAGAAGGAAAATTCACAATTAAAAGAATTATTATTGACCTCGTCCCAGGCTGATATGCGGGCTATGGCTGCGCAAATTCTTGCAGTCGATACCAGCAATTCTCGGCAGATAGTGGTTTTAAACAAGGGAAAACGTGATGGGGTTTATTCTGGACAACCGGTGCTTGATGCAAAAGGCGTCATGGGGCAGGTAATCGATGTAGGGCCAATGACCAGTACGGTATTATTAATATCCGATTCCAAGAGTGCAGTTCCGGTAAGAAATAATCGAACTGGTGAGCGGGCGATACTCGTTGGTAATAACAGTATTG
Organism: Legionella sp. km535; assembly: GCF_003990085.1. Lineage (NCBI taxonomy): Bacteria > Pseudomonadati > Pseudomonadota > Gammaproteobacteria > Legionellales > Legionellaceae > Legionella > Legionella sp. km535. Next base: position 19,326 of record NZ_RZGU01000021.1, read on the forward strand.
ATCAATTGTCTCTAATTAATCTACCGAAAACATCATCCATTCATCCTGGCGATGTTTTGGTGACATCCGGTTTAGGGCGACGATATCCGGAAGGGTATCCAGTGGGGCTTGTTGAGCGGGTCAATAGTATTCCTGGTGAAGATTTTGTAAAAGTAATGGTAAGTCCTGTTGCTCTGCTGAATCGTAATCGTCTGGTGCTTTTAATTTGGCCCGATCTGGAGCAAGAGGAATTAACTTCTCAAATCAATGAGCGATTGAATGCTGAGGAATCTGCCTGATGAAGAATCTTTATCTGCGATTAGGGGTAGGATTTCTTGGGGCTTTGGTATTATCGATTTTGCCAATGCCTGAGTTTTTGTCTGCTTTTCGTCCGCCCTGGGTTTTGTTATTAGTATTGTACATTGAGTATTATTTGCCTGGGAACTTCAGGTTGACCACTTTATTATTTACGGGTCTTTTATTGGATGTGCTTCTTTCTACAGTAATCGGAGAACATTCATTTGCATTCCTGCTGGTGACCTGGATTGCTTCGAGCAAATCAAGACGATTTCAATTTTTCTCCATGATACAGCAAATATGCCTTATAGGATTCTTTTGCCTTTTATATCAATCCGTCATTTCGTTTATCGACGCGATGTTAGGTTTTCACTACAGCCTGCTTATGCCGCTTGCAAGTGCGGTATTGGGAATGTTTTTCTGGCCCTGGATAAGATTATTGGGCGATGGATCTTTATTAAGCCGTTTGGCTTATCGATGATTGGCACTTTGATCTGGTTGAGTTTATTCGATTCATAATGCACATCTGACGAGGCTTTGCCATTTAATTCAGCATTTTCGCATAGGAGCTATTGACAATTCAAGTTTCGACTTCCCGCGACTTGTTCGCGGGATCCAGTTCAATCTTTTTAATCGCAATATATTCTTGTTTTATGCAAGATCTCTCCATTCCAAGAACAAGTCGCGGAATGTAGGCTTGGAAATAATGAAATGTCAACAGCCCCTAAGCTTCTCATTATTGAATGAGTGTATATTCACCAGGTTGTAAATCTCCTAATTGCCAATCACCTATCCGATGCCTTACCAATCTTAATGTAGGGAAGCCAATGGCGGCAGTCATTTTTCGAATTTGATGATTTTTACCCTCTTTCAGGATGATTTCAATCCAGCTGGTCGGAATGCTTTTTCGTTCTCGTATTGGCGGGTTTCGTGGCCAAAGCAGAGGTTCAGCAATCTGACGAACCTGAGCGGGTAAAAATCTGCATTCTTTAATGGTTAATCCTTCTCGCAATGGTTTTAAATCATCATCGCTAGGAATACCTTCTACTTGTACCCAGTAATACTTGCTTTTTTCAAATTTGGGATGGGTCAATCGATGTTGAAGTGCGCCATCGTTAGTCAATAAAAGCAAACCTTCGCTGTTTTTATCTAATCGCCCTGCCGCATAAAAATCTGGAACCTTAATATATGCTGCCAAGGTCTGCTCATATAGTTCCCCTGTAAATTGCGTTACAACACCAAAGGGTTTATTGAAGAGAATTATAGGAGGCATAGGGTCATGATGATTAAAAATGGTCAGGATTGTAATGGTAGTTTTATTCTTCATCCCAGGCAACTGCTCAATGTATGATTTAAATCAATTCATGGCCGCTATTTGATTGTTTTTTCATTTTTATCACTATACAATGGTGTAAATTTACTCTTAATGGTGAAATTTGTTCATGAAATGGATACTACTTGCTTTATTGGTTTTAGCGCAAACGGGATGTGCGATTAATCATAAAGTGATGGTTGGGGATGAACGTGTTGTCATCCAGCAAACTGTTGGTAAAGGCAAAAAAACCTACGTACACGTACATCACAATGAACAAACCGCTTTGAAAGCAGCAAAAAGAGTCATCCGTAAAGACAATGGCAGTTTGATCACCTTAGTCCACTCAGGTGGGCGAAATATCGTTTTTCATTTAAATAATAAACGCTATGAATTTGATCCCAACAGAATTTATACGGATAATGGAATAAAAAAAACATTGGCTCAATACAGTTCCTATTCACCAGAAGCTCATAGAGAAGTTAAAAAGCTGGCAAATAAAATTAAAGAATTGTTGCCTAATGGCAAAATTATCGCCGTACATAATAATTCTTCATATTCTTTAAAAGACTACTTGCCGGGCCATCAATTGGCTAACGATGCTAAAGCGGTACATATGAGTGCTGATAATTATTTCAGAAACTTTTATTTAGTAACCAAATTCAGTGATTATATTCGCTTAAAACTCCAGGGATTTAATGGAATATTACAAAAGCCTTCAGCAACAGATGATGGATCATTATCTATATATTTGGCTAAAAGCGAATACATTAATGTTGAAGCGGGTTATGATCAGCTATACGAACAAATAAAAATGCTGGAGTATGCTTAGCTACAGTTTGAATGACCAATAATCTGTATGCATTTTTAGACATAATGCGAGCATTGGATTTTGGGTGGGGCGATCAGAATCACCCCACAGAAGGTTAACTTTATAACGGCTCATTTGCTTTATTCATAAATAAATTGTGTTTTTATTTTTGTTTGTGAATTAGGGCCAATATAAAGTTCAAACGCTCCAGGTTCAGATGCATAATCCAGACGTGCATTATAAAAACGAAGCATCGGTTCAGTGATAGTGAAGGTAACGCGTTTGGACTCTCCTTTTTTCAAAAATATTTTTTTAAAGCCTTTGAGTACTCGTTCCGGTTGTGTTGATGATGCTATTTTATCATGGAGGTATAGTTGTACGATTTCGTGACCATCATACGCTCCGTTATTTGTAACAATAATTGACGCAGTAATTGGCGTATTTTTGTGTAATGTCGATCTGTTTAATTGCAGATCATGATATTGAAACCTGGAGTAACTCAAGCCATAACCGAAGGGATATCTTGGTAGATTGGATTCATCAATGTACTTGCTCTTATATTTTTCAGCGAATTGTTGACTGTGCTGGCGGTAAGGCCGGCCAGTAGGTTTGGCATTATAATAGATCGGGATTTGGCCAACATGACGGGGAAAGGTCATGGTTAATTTACCTGATGGATTGTAGCGTCCAAATAAAACATCAGAAACAGCAGTACCTGCTTGGCTGCCACCATACCAGGCTTCTACAATAGCATCGACATGACGATGCGGCCATTCAATGGTTAAAGGTCGTCCATTCATTAATACCAGTATGATGGGTTTATTGAGCTTTTTGAGGGCTTTTAATAATTTTAACTGATTGGGTAATAGCCCAATTCGGGTACGACTGGCAGCTTCGCCGCTCATTCCAAAAGGCTCCCCTAAAACAGCGACCAGAACATCACTTTGATTGGCAACAGATAATGCTTCGTTTAATAATTTTTGAGGATCATCATTTTGTATGGCACCGCCATGTTGGTTCAAATAGGCTACCAACTCCTTATTATCAGAAAAGTTGCAGCCTTTTGCATAAAGAATATCAGCCGCGTACTGATTTTTTTTCAAAGCTTGCCACAGGCTCGTCGCCTCTTCGGGTCGGCCAATGGCTCGCCATTCTCCGAGCTGTTGATTTGCATCTTTTACGAATGGGCCGATAAAGGCTATTTTTTGTTTGGGATTAAGTGGGAGTACCTTGTTGGTATTTTTTAATAAAACAATGCTTTCAAGAGCCGCCTCAAGAGCTAAAGCTTGATGCTCCTTTTTATCATAGGCTAGTTGATCCATTTGATGATAGGGATGTTCAAACAAACCTAAATCCCATTTTACGCCGAGTACTCTTTTTACTGCTTCATTTATTTGTTCTATTGTAATTTGTTTGTCGTTCAATAAAGCAGGTAATTGATTGACATACATCTCTCCAACCATGTCCATATCCGTGGTTGCATTCATGGCTAAACGAGTTACTTCTTTGGCATCACCTACACCATGATCCATCATTTCATTGATGGCAGTGTAATCGGTAACCAGCAAGCCATCAAATTGGTATGCATCACGTAATAGTTCTTTCATTAACCAGTAATTGCCCGTTGCCGGGATGCCATTGATTTCATTAAAGGAGGTCATCACACTTCTGGCTTTAGCTTTAATGGCTGCGACGTATGGGGGTAAATAGTCGTTATGCATTCGCGCCTGGCTCATATCAACAGTGTTGTAATCACGGCCTGCTTCAGCTCCTCCATAGAGGGCAAAATGTTTGACACAAGCCATTATTGATGAAGGTTGGGATAAATCAGTTCCTTGATAGCCTGTGACCATTGCTTGGCCAATTTTTGATGCCAGAAAAGGGTCTTCTCCAGCAGATTCCATCACTCTGCCCCAACGCGGATCCCTCACAATATCGACCATGGGGCTAAAAGTCCAATGAAGCCCATCTTGTGCTGCTTCAATTGCTGATGCATGGGCTAGCTTCTGGATCAGGTCCGGGTTCCAGCTTGAAGCTTGGGCTAGCGGGGTGGGGAAGATGGTGCGATAACCATGAATCACATCAAAACCAAATAACAGGGGTATTTTTAATCGTGATTTTTTAATTGCCAGGTCTTGCAACTCTTTGATAACTTTTGGGGAATAAGCATTCATCAGAGCACCGACTTGGCCCTTTTTGATTTTAGAATCGATTTCCTGATTGCTGACCGGTCCGGTTTCGGTTAACCCGACGGTTAGTAAATTCAATTGGCCAATTTTTTCAGCCGTAGTCATGCGTGCTAACAGAGTCTCAATGAATGCTTCTTTGGGCTTGTCTGGCTGGGCATGTGCTAATGAGACCATACTGCATAGCGCCAAACAACAGAGTTTATAGTGGGTCATATCAATTGATCCTGGGTGAATGAAACCCAATATTTTTTAGTCCTCGCTGCACATCAGGATGAGACATAAATAACCGCCAGAGCAATTGCGTCCGGTAGTTTTCAATCATTACAATTATTGGTCCTTGATCAATGGCCAAAGACCCTTCAGCTACCCAACCGGTTGTTGGATTGTAGGCATCTTTAAATCCTAGAGTACTCCATAATTTGGGATGATTGATGAAGCATTTTAGTGCCTTCATGGATTCATTCGGCGTATAGGGAAACGATGAAAGTGCTGCTGTGGGTGTTAAAACGCCAACGTCTTGAGTCGGGGATTGAGCACCATAGCCATTATCAATATCGGACGCAGTCAATCCCCAACAGCTGTCACTATATCCCTGATAACCTTTGGGATTATCGGCACAATAAGCGTGATTGATTTTGGTGTGAGCGACAGCTTGTTCATAATAGTTAATTGTTCCATCGGTTAATCCATTAGGATCAAGACCAAGGAATGAATAATGTGACCAGAATAACGGACCGCCAAAAGGTACTCCTAGCGGCAATTTCACCCCATAATATTCATTTCCATTATAATAAGTTGGCGAATTTTTATAACAATTTTCATAAACTTCTTTGGAAATTGGATGGGTCGGTGAACTTGCGGCTAATACATAGGTAATCAAGGTTTCATCCCATCCCCGAATTTTATGATTCATATGCCAATCATAATTTGGTGACCAATGCCAATAGAGAGTGTCATTTGTACCATTTGTATGCCAATTCCAGTTTGCATTCCGCCATAATCTATCAATGGTTTGCCGTAATTCCTGTTCTTTAGGAGTGTTACTGTCAAAATATTGATGAACAGTTAATAAGCCTTGAAATAAAAATGCCGATTCAACCAGATCGCTTCCATCATCATACTGCCAAAGAGCAAATGTTTTACCGGTGTCTCCATTCATCCAATGGGGAAATAATCCATGAAACTTATCGGCCTGAGTATCCAGAAAGCGAACTGCTTTAAGCAGATGATCAACTCCTTGTTCTCTGCTAATAAAGTTCCGTTCAACAGCAACAATGGTTGCCATAAAGCCAAATCCTGAACCACCGGTGGTGATAGTGACTCCTGGATCATAATCAGGATAGGTTTGATTACTCCGTTCACGCGCCATACCGCTTGACGGGTGAGCAAAATCATAAAAATAATGATAAGTCTGCCTTTGCACTTGAGTCAGTAATTCTTCTTCTGTTTTTGTGAAAGCGAAACTTGCTTGAGTGATGCAAAATAATAGAAATAAACTGATTATTGCGTTCATGAAAATTGATAATTCCCTTTAAGTTAGATGGATGCTGCGTTATTCAGAACCTCATTGGTTGCTCAATTTCAATTTAAAATGAATTGACAACGGACCAAACCAGTTATTTTAAAATAGATGTTCTGATGAGATGAACCTGGGCTTAGTGCTTAAGTGATAGCAGTATTGATTGAACGTAGACTCCTATCAGGACTCACACTTGGATAACCCCATATTCGCTAGCATCTATTCTGGCTGTAAGCAGTGAAGCATCACATAAATAAATGATGTTTTCAACATGCTTCTCAGCCAGTAAGCTTTGGCAATTGATCTCGAAACCTTCTAGCTCGTTCGCTTTTGGGTATCCCCGAGAATGTATAACATGTCTATCGCAACTGAAGCCTCTACGAGTGCTGTGGTTTGAGCCACGTCATATGGCGGAGATCCCTCGACAACATCGCCTCCAATCATGTTCAATCCAACCAGACCCCATATTTAAAATTTATATAAATTCATATTTGGGATTCGGTGTTATCACATGCTATGATTTATCTCTCTAAAATTTACGGAGTGGTCAATGACATACGATAAAATAAAAGTACCTGCACAAGGTGAAGCCATTACAGTGGCAGCTGATCTTTCTCTTCGTGTACCCAATAATCCCATAATTCCCTTTATAGAAGGTGATGGTATCGGGGTTGATGTGACGCCTCCGATGATTCGTGTTGTTGATGCTGCTGTTGAGAAAGCATATGGCAATAAGAGAAAAATTGCCTGGATGGAAGTGTATGCTGGCGAGAAGGCCACTCAGGTTTATGGCAGTGATCAATGGTTACCGAAAGAAACTATAGACGCACTGAAAAAATATGTGGTCTCGATTAAAGGTCCTTTAACTACGCCTGTTGGTGGTGGTATACGCTCTTTGAACGTTGCTATTCGTCAGGATATGGATCTTTATACCTGTTTACGTCCTGTCCGTTATTTTAAAGGTGTTCCAAGCCCAGTCAGAGAGCCTTGGAAAACTGATATGGTCATCTTCCGTGAAAATGCTGAAGATATCTATGCTGGAATTGAATGGTCCGCTGATTCTCCAGAAGCTAAAAAAGTAATTCAGTTTTTGCAAACTGAAATGGGGGTTAAAAAGATTCGCTTCCCTGAACATTGCGGTATTGGTGTCAAACCAGTATCTAAAGAAGGTACTACCCGTTTGGTGAAAGCTGCAATTCAGTATGCTATTGATAATGATCGTCAGACTGTTACTTTGGTCCATAAAGGCAACATTATGAAGTTTACCGAAGGTGCATTTAAGGATTGGGGATATCAGGTTGCTCGTGATACATTTGGCGCAAAGGAATATCAAGGCGGCCCCTGGATGGAATTCAAAAACCCCAAGACGGGCAAGCAAATTATCATAAACGATGTCATTGCTGATGCATTTTTACAACAAATCTTGCTAAGACCTGAAGAGTATAGTGTTATCGCCACCTTGAACTTGAATGGTGATTACATTTCTGATGCTTTAGCTGCTCAGGTTGGCGGTATAGGAATAGCACCTGGGGCTAATATGAGTGATGATGTTGCCGTGTTTGAAGCTACTCATGGAACCGCACCAAAATATGCCGGTCAGAATAAGGTGAACCCAGGTTCTATTATTCTTTCTGCTGAAATGATGTTACGACATATGGGTTGGACTGAAGCTGCTGATTTGATTATTAAAGGCATGGAAGGTGCAATTGAAGCGAAAACAGTGACTTATGATTTCGAACGTGGTATGTCCGGTGCTACATTAGTAAGTAGTTCTGGCTTTGCTGATGAAATGATAAAACACATGTAAGCAGGATGTGTTGACAATTCATCAAGCGATTGTAAACTTCCCGCGACGCGTTCGCGGGGTGTCTCAGTTCGGATTGTCAACACATGCTGGTATTAAGTATTCAACGATGCGTGAATCTATGGATGGCTTTAAACTATGAAACGTTACGAGTTGACGTTATGGTTTAATCCATTAAACCAATCAAGTACTTTGATGATTGGAAGGTCAAATCCTGGCTCTATACAGTTTAGAGTGCTCTTTTTGTAAAAGAAGCATCGACTTATAAAATAATCAATTTTCAGTAATGGTTTTTATAAGAGCATTGATGTTAAATTGATACGATAAATTTACAATTGAGTGAGTTCTTACTAGCCAATATGCTGTTGATTATTTCAAAGGCTAAATATTTAATTAAAAATAGCGAAATTTACTGGCCAAATGTGTGTAGGGAGTCTATAAAAATAGTATGAGGTTGTAAGTTATGAGCGGGCAAAATTTAGAGGAATATGTCAGGCACGAGATAGCTGATACTGAATCAAGTACAGAAGTTAAGCTGCCTAGAAAGTATAAAGTTGTATTGCTCAATGATGACTATACACCAATGGATTTTGTGGTAGAAGTACTGAAACATTTTTTTCATTTAAGTGAAGAAATTGCAATTCAGGTGATGTTACAGGTTCATATGCAAGGGAAGGGCGTATGTGGCGTGTTTACAAGAGATATAGCGGAAACAAAAGTCGCCCTAGTAAATGAATACGCCAGAATGAATCAACATCCATTGCTATCTAGCATGGAACCCGAATGACTGGTGGTGGGCTGGAAAGGAGCAACGACAATGTTAAATAAAGAACTAGAATTCACCTTGAATCTAGCCTTCAAGGAAGCAAAAGAAAAGCGTCATGAATTTATGACTGTTGAACATTTGCTGTTGTCCTTGCTTGATAACCCAGCAGCAGGTAATGTGTTGCAGGCATGTGACGCAAACATCGAGGCTCTTCGCCGAGATTTAGTTGAATTTATTGATGAAACTACGCCAAGAATTCCTGAAGATGAACTTGACAGGGAAACTCAGCCAACTTTGGGTTTTCAGCGAGTATTACAACGCGCTGTGTTTCATGTGCAATCTGCTGGAAAAACAGAAGTAACCGGCGCCAATGTGCTGGCTGCTATATTCAGTGAACAAGAAAGTCAGGCAGTATATTTTCTTAGAAGAGAAAATATTACCAGACTTGATGTTATTAATTACATTTCGCATGGTGTTTCAAAATATCAAAATAACGAGATGCAAGACAACATGAACTCTTCTATGGATGAGGACATGATGTCACCTGAGGGTAATGAATCTCCTCTGGACAGTTACTGTACGAATCTTAATCGACGTGCCAAACAAGGTAAAATTGATCCGTTAATTGGCCGGCATGAAGAAATTCAGCGTACTATCCAGGTTCTGTGCAGACGCCGCAAAAATAATCCATTGCTCGTCGGTGAAGCTGGAGTAGGTAAAACCGCTATTGCAGAAGGGTTAGCCCGTCGTATCGTGGACGGAGAGATACCTGATGCTATTCGTGGTTGTGTTGTTTATTCACTCGATTTGGGGGCTTTATTAGCTGGAACCAAATATCGTGGTGATTTTGAGAAGCGTTTGAAAGCGGTTCTTAAACAATTGGGGCAACAAGAGGGCGCTGTTTTATTTATAGATGAAATTCATACCATTATCGGCGCAGGTGCTGCCTCAGGTGGTGTTATGGATGCATCCAACTTGATAAAGCCGTTGTTGGCCAATGGTGAATTAAAATGTATTGGATCGACAACTTATCAGGAATACCGTGGCATTTTTGAAAAAGACAGAGCTTTGGCCAGACGTTTTCAAAAAATAGATATCTCCGAACCAACGGTTGATGAAACTTTTGAAATACTGAAAGGATTGAAGGGCCGTCTGGAAGAACATCACGGCGTTAAATTCACTATACCTTCATTAAAAGCAGCAGCAGAATTAGCAGCGAAATACATTAACGATCGATTTTTACCTGATAAAGCAATTGACGTGGTGGATGAAGCTGGCGCTTACCAGAACCTGTTAACTGCTAACAAACGTAAAAAAATTATTAGCGTCACCGAAATTGAAAGTGTTGTTGCTAAAATTGCCCGTATACCCATCAAGAAAGTCTCTGCTCGAGATAAAGATACATTGCGTAATTTAGAGCGTGACCTGAAATTACTGGTTTATGGACAAGATCAGGCGATTACTGCACTTGCATCAGCGATTAAATTAGGTCGGTCAGGTCTTCGAGAACCACAAAAACCTGTTGGATGCTTCCTGTTTGCAGGACCTACAGGAGTTGGTAAAACAGAGGTCACACGACAATTGGCTAATGTTCTGGGAATTGAGTTGCTGCGATTTGATATGTCAGAGTACATGGAAAAGCATACAGTGTCACGTTTAATCGGTGCTCCTCCTGGATATGTTGGTTATGATCAAGGCGGGCTTTTGACTGAAGCTGTGACTAAAAACCCGCATGCTGTTTTATTACTGGATGAAATTGAAAAAGCCCATCCGGATGTCTTTAATTTGCTATTACAGATTATGGACCACGGTACTTTGACAGATACAAACGGAAGACAGGCTGATTTCAGACACATCATTTTAGTGATGACCAGTAATGCTGGTGCCAGTGAGATTGTGCGTAACTCAATAGGATTCTCCAGACAGGATAATGCTAACGATGGATTGGAAGTAATTAAGAAACAATTTAGTCCTGAATTTAGAAACAGACTGGATGCGATTATCAATTTTGCCCCATTAGATTCACTAACTATTGGTTTGGTTGTTGATAAATTTATCATGGAGCTTGATGAGCAACTCAGTCATAAAGGTGTTACGTTTACTGTTGATAAATCTGCTCGTGAATGGTTAATTGAGCATGGTTACGATAAAGCGATGGGTGCTCGTCCCATGGCGCGTTTGATACAGGAAAATGTGAAAAAACCATTAGCAGATGAACTTTTATTCGGTAAATTGATGCATGGTGGTCATGTTACGCTTAGAGTAAAAGATGGTAAGTTGCATTTTGACAGTCAGGACCATCGTGAAGGTGTCTTTTAATATTCAGAAAAGGTGCTTTTTAATTATCTCTGGAAGCTAATCATTTCTTAAATCCTGCGGCTTGCCGCAGGATCTTATCGAAGCTCAAAAATCCTGTTTGCTTGCAAACAGGCTACTACTTGGTACGTTATGGGACTTTCAGACATTGACATCAACAGCAGTTACGCTGCATGCAGAATTTTAGATGACCAAATCAATTGAACAGTACAAATTTAATGGGATCGTGCAACCTTGCAGGAGATTCCTCGCTACGCTCGGAAAGACGTCATATTTTTAATGGGACAGCCGTGATTTGATAAAGCGTGCCAGTTACAATCCTGATTAATTCTGGATATAATGTTCCTTTTCTGCTTATTTCATTGGCCATGCTCACAGTAATTATTATAACTAAAAATGAAGAGTCTAACATTCGACGATGTTTGGAGTCTGTACGTTTTGCTGATGAAATTATAGTTGTTGATTCAGGTAGTACTGACAATACCGTAGCAATTGCTCGTGAATATACCGATAAGGTGTTTCAGACGGACTGGCAGGGGTACGGAATTCAAAAGCAACGAGCATTGGCAAAAGCAACTGGTGATTGGGTTTTGAACCTTGATGCAGATGAGTCTGTTAGTAGTGCGTTGCAGGAAGAAATCATGAAAGTCATTTCATCTGATTCAGCTGACGCATTTCGTGTGCCCATTCAAATGTTCTTTTACAACAAGCTTTTAAAATATTCAGCATCACCAAAAAGACATATACGGTTGTTTAAACGAGCTAACGCTAATTACAGCAATGACATTGTTCATGAAAAAATACTGGTATCAGCAACGGCACGTATTGGCAAATTAAAAAATGCCATACAGCATCACTCGTATAGAGATTTAAGTCATGTCTTGTATAAGCTTAATAAATATTCATCATACTCCGCAAAAATTCGAATTGAATCTAATAAAAATATGAGCTTCATTCGGGTTTTAGCGAGTACAAGCTGGATGTTTAGTCGATGTTTTATTTTACAGCGTGGATTTTTAGATGGTAAGCTTGGATTTTTATTTGCTGTTATTAGCGCGCAAGGAACTTTTTATCGTGGTGTAAAACAGATTTATAGAGATCGTAATATCAATGAGTTACCTTGTATAACAAATACCGATAAGGATGAAATGTGAGACTACCATTGCTGGAAGGAAAGGGTATATTGGTAACTTCAATATTATTTGTCTTGTTTATGTTTTTTATTCCAATTAGCCCCACCTTTAAATCGATTTTTTTTGCTTGTGCGGTTGGAGCCGTATTACTGACCCCGCAATACAGTCAATACATTCCGTATGCATTTAATTCATTATGGGGGCTATCTGCTTTAGCTTTATTGTTATTTTCTGTAATTGCTTGCCTTTGGAGTCCTGCACCTTTTTCCATGCAATTGACGGTAGTTGGTAAATATTCAAAATTAATTTATCTACCAGTGCTTGCTGTTGCATTTATAAATCCCAAAATAAGAACGATGACGCTGAACAGTTATTTGGCAGCCATGCTTTTAACCTGCATTATTTCTATACTTAAAGCTGAGAATATATTGACGCAAGGTGACCCTGGCGAAGTTTTTTATAATCATATTATTACCGGGTTTATGATGGGTTTTGCTGCTTATATAGCAGGTCTTTATGCTTTTAGATACACAGGCTGGTTGAGAGGGATATACTCCTTCCTTGTCGGATTAATGAGTTATCAGGTACTTTTCATCAATACGGGTAGAACCGGTTATGTTGTCTATTTTATTTTAATGGCTTTTCTGATTATTCAAAAGCTCAGTATTAAAAAAGCATTAGTGGGTGTTGTATTGTTTAGCAGCCTGGTAGGATTGGTTTATCATGAAAGTCCAATCATGTATGCCCGAGTTCATGATTTAATCTCGGACATTAAGGCTTTAAAACAGAACAACCAAAATACATCACTGGGGTATAGAATACAGTTCCATAATTATGCTCAATCCTTATGGGATAAACACCCGATTTTTGGCATTGGTACAGGTGGTTTTAAATACAGTTTCTCACAAGATAATCCAGTGCCCAGTTGGGGGCCAGAGCTGACTGATCCTCACAGTCAATATTGGATGACTCTATCAGAACAGGGATTGGCAGGCTTGGTGTTATTAATCATCTTTTTAGGCAGTTTATTGATTACTTCATTTCAATTAACTGAAACGAAACCGATCCTTTTAGGAATACTTATTTCATTCTGCATCGGTTCTTTCTCAGATACTATTTTGTGCTATTCAACAGCAGGTTATTTATTAGTGGTAATGAGTGCTTTATGTTTTGGCGAGCTTATTGAGCAACGCAAGATGAAAAGCGTCAATGAATCTAATCTGACTTCTGCTGATGATGCAATGAAGCTAAGCCCGGTTGTATAGAAAGAGTTGGCCACACATGGTAGAAGTGATGAACCGGGCCATTACCAAAACCTACAGAGGTCTCTTTAGCCGCTTCAATGGCATGAGTTAAATAGTTTTTTGCAAAGCTACAGGCTTGATTTAAATTCATATTTTGAGCAAGACATGCTGCAATTGCCGCAGATAAGGTACAACCGGTTCCATGTGTATTCTTCGAGTTAATCCTGGTATTTTTGTACCATGCTATTGATCCGTCAGCTCCATAAAGTAAATCATTGGATTCTGCAGATTGCAGATGCCCACCTTTTAGTAATACATGTTTTGGGCCTAAGCCAATGAGTTTCTGAGCTACAGATATCATGTCTTCCTCCGAGGAAGCATTGATGCCTGTAAAAGAGTACGCTTCAGGGATATTGGGCGTGATTAATGTTGTAAGAGGCATGAGTACCGAGGTTAATGTATCGACTGCTTCAGGCAATAATAAGGCATCACCACTTTTGGCGACGGTCACCGGATCAAGGACAATTGGAATATCGGTCGCTCTTTTTTTAAGAATACAAGCAACCAGCTCAATAATCTCACTTTTAAACAACATACCAATTTTAATGCTGTCGGGTCTTATATCATCAAAAATGGCATTGAGCTGATCTTCAATTGCTTGCAGCGGGATTTCATAACAGGTTCTTACACCACAGGTATTCTGCACTGGCAGTGCGGTTAGAACAGTCATTCCATAACAGCCTAAAGCGGAAAACGTTTTAAGATCAGCCTGAATTCCAGCACCTCCAGAACCATCAAAACCTGCTATGGATAAAGCTTTATAGTGCATTAGATGTTTACTCTTGAGTGTTTGATTGCTTCAGTAAAAAAATTCCAGTCCGGATCGTATAAATTATCAATAAAGGCTTGCCTGAATGTACCTGGTTTTTGTGTTTGTTGGTGGGTTAATTGGCCGCATAAACCAAAAAAAGCCGCAGCATGTGAACTTGTTTGAAAGTGATTGGGATTAACAGCGGCAAATGCGCTAAGAACCGCGGTCATAGTGCATCCCATTCCGGTGATTAGAGGCATGAGATCCGAGCCAAAAGGAAGTAATTGTTTTTGGGTACCATCGGTTATAAAGTCTTCTGGCCCACTGATCACTATGATGCTATTGTGAGAATGAGCCAAGGACATTGCCCCGTCCATTGCATTCTCGACTTGATGAGTCGTTTCAACTCCTTTGGTTAATCCATGCATTCCGGTTAAAGAAATGATTTCACTGGCATTACCTCTGATAATATCTGCCAAGGGCAGGATTTTGAGGGAGGCAGATGTTCTTAATTTACTGGCTCCAGAACCCACAGGATCCAATATGACTGGTTTATTCAAAGAACGAGCCAGGTTCGCGGCATAAAGGGCTCTTGCTATAAAGGCATCGTTTAAGGTACCAGTGTTGATGTATACAGCTTGACAAATATTCACTAACTCTGCCAATTCGGAACTATCCTCTGACATCAGGGGTGCTGCGCCAAGTGCAAGCAGGCTGTTTGCCATAAAGTCCATAGTGACGTAATTGGTTAAACACAGTATTAATGGGTTTATTTTCCTGATTTGGAGGAAAGAGCTTTTTATGTCGTTGAACATCTTTTAAAAACTCCTCTGGTCAATGATTTTGCGGAGTGTTAATGCCATATCTGCTGGATGCTTTGCCAGATGCAACGCGCCTATCACAGCTACTCCTTGTGCGCCAGCCTGAAGAACGTCGATTAAATTGTCCTCGTTAATTCCTCCAATACCAATCAGAGGATGTTTGGAGTGGTTGGATAGATGAGTTACTCCCTCCAGGCCCCATATTTTTTTCAGATTATTTTTATGATGGCTTGGAAAAACCGCGCTTGCGGCAACATAACTAAGTTCTGAGCGATTGGCTTGAGTTAATTCATCCTCCGACTCTATTGAAAGACCAATGAATTTATTAATGCCCAATAGACTTCTGGCTTTCAATGGGCAGGTATCTGATTGCCCAAGATGTACGCCATCCGCGTGCACCTGCATGGCAAGATGAACATCATCATTAATAATCAGGGGAATTTGATAAGTGCTCAGAAGGTGTTTTAATTCCAGAGCAAATTCTAATTTAAAGGATTCATCTGCATTTTTTTCTCTCAATTGAACGGATGTGACTCCTGATGAGATGCACTGCTTTATAAAATTCAGGTATTGAGGAATAGGAGTAGTCTGTCGATGAGTAATCAACATTAATTTATAAAATTCGACGCTCATAACAACCTGTTTCACCCATATTTCATTATCTGGATGGGGCAATTTTTAGTACGTCAATACTAACTGAACAACCGTATTTTGTCTAATGGATCAGGGTTAGAGCGTCTGCTACAAGGCTTGCTCCATAATTCATATGTTTCGTTTTTAGGGGTACACAAATTAGCACGAAAATAATCCAATTCTTCGTGCTTGCAATGGAATCACGGCTGTCCCATTAAAAATGTGACGTCTTTCCGAGCGTAGCGAGGAATCTCCTGCAAGGTTGCACGATCCCATTACAATGCGGCCATTAAAATCATATCAAGAGTTGAGTCTCCCCAGCCAGCCTTTTTCTGCAGGCGCCTAATGACATCATTAAATTCCTTGTAAAAACAGTGAGTTTAAAAGGTAATGATAATTATTGCATTAATTCAGATTGTGCCAATTTGCAGGAGATTCCTCGCTACGCTCGGAAAGACGTCATATTTTTAATGGGACAGCCGTGGTAATGGAATATCAAACAGTTGTAATTTTTTTCCAAATCAAAATAGTCATCAACTCACGGTTTCACAGGGAGAAACATATTAACTCATTATACTTGTGTATTGGTGATAGGATTCGACGGGATGACAGTGGTTCACTCAAATCGTATCGTTAGTCCCCATTATGTTATTAATCTTGATGTTTTATAGATTTCTCCCTTCTGTAATTCAAATACATATGTTTTATAATTTCTTCGCGTTGAACTTCTTCTGTTCCTCCGCCAATTGATGATGCTATTGAGGATGCTAGTAAATAATCGTAGCGATCTTTCTGTACGCCATAACTACCAAAAATCTTGATAATATGCATAATCGCATCCGTCGCTAAATTAGCACCATAGAATTTTGATATCGATGCTAATAGGGAGGATTCCTGTCCATTCATAAATTTTTCAATAGCCTGGTAGGCAAGCAATTTTGAAATTTCGTAATTGCATTTAATGTCAGTCAATCTTTTGCGGATGTATTGATGCTCAATGATTTTTTTATTAAAAACGATGCGTGTATCGGTATATTCTATGGCTTCTTCCATGATTCGCTCCAGAACACCGATATTAACAAAACCTACTAATAATCGCTCTCTAGAAAAAATTGAGTGTAAAATAGTATACCCATCTCCGATTTTTCCAAGAATAAACTCTGATGGAACTTGAACATTGCTAAAATCAATTTGACCGGTCGCAGAATCTTCAACGCCTGATGCACATAAAGAATGTGTGTTATCAACCCCATTCCATGAAGAATCAACTGCTACAATAACGGGCTGGTGAGTATCCATTATTTCCGCAGTCACCAGCATTAAATTTGCAATTGATCCATTAGTTATAGACCATTTAGTTCCATTCAGGATAAATCCTTTATCATTTGGAATTAATTTTGTTTGTATTAATTTGGATTCTGAACCACCATGTAATTCTGATCCTGCTTGTGCGGTGATTAATTTTCCAGAGATCAGTGAGTCCCAATATTTGTTTTTCAATGCGTCAGATCCAAATTGATTTATCATTGGCATAACAACACCGGCTTGGATTATCAATGACGAGCATGAACCGGGACATCGCATTCCATAAGACAATCCCTCAAGTGCAGCGGCTAAAAAATGAAGACCATCTTCGTTATTATATTGAATTGAATTAAGAAAAAAATGTTCATCACTAAGCCTTTTCCATAGTCCTTCGGGTAAACACCCTTTTTTGCGAGCTTCCTGACAGGCATTCTCGAATTTTTTGCCAATATCTGCATAGTGATTTTTTATATCTAAAAATAATGTGCTATCCATAAAGAAATACCTTATTTAATGTGTATTTTTTTGTCCGGAAATAATGCTGTTTGCAAGGTCTTGAACGGTCTGAATAGAGGCCAGGGATTCATCGGAAAGTGTACAATGAAATTCATCTTCAATATCACATACTAATTCAGTGAGTTGCATTGAAGATACACCAAGATCATAGTTTAAATTGGTGTTTGGCTTTACTTGTATTTGGTCGATATGCAAAGATTTCGAAATAACGCCGATTAGCTTTTCATAGATTTCTGTATTAGAAGAGTTGCTTTTCATAGCTTTGGCTCCAAAAATTTAATGTTCATTTTCTTTCCATTCATGCATAATCTCGAGCTTTTTACTGATCAGGAGTTCTTTGGTTTCAAATCGTTTTAATTTACCACTGGTTGTTTTAGGTAAGGATTTAGGGCTTATTAAGGCAATCCAAAACACAGGCAACTCATGTTCAATTTGTACTTTATGTTTTATTGCATCAATTATTTGCGGCCCTTCATTTTTGATGTCTTCTGCGTTGGTTTCACAAACGATCACTAACCGTTCATTATTGTTATGATCCAATGCAAAGCAAGCACACTGGTTTACACGTATTAATGGGTGTGCGGTAGAAACTGTATGTTCGATATCGTGAGAGTAGTGATTGACACCATTGACTATTATCAGATCTTTAATTCGGCCGGTAACAAACAACTCCCCATCTTCTGATAAAAATCCTAAGTCACCTGTTTTTAAATATAATTTATCGTTATTAACACCTCTATAGGAAGAAAAAAATTCTTTATCGTTACTTTGGGTGTAATTCCAATAACCTTTCGACACACTTTGGCTTGAAAAACATATCTCACCGATTACATTGGGTGGACATGGAAGGTTGGTACTATTTGAAATAATAACCAGGTCATCAATAGGTAATCCGCAACTAATCAGTTTTTTAGTCTTTCCTTTAGCCGAATTGATTTTAATGCTGCTATCTTGGTTAAGACTGTCTCTGGATACTTCGATAACTTTTGGTTTTGATCCTGGTGAATGAGATGTAACAACTAAAGTCGACTCTGCTAATCCGTAGCTAGGGCATAAGGCATTTTCTGTAAATCCATGAGGTTTAAAAGCCGAAATAAAAGATTCTATAGTCTCATATCTAATTGGCTCAGCGCCACTCCAGGCTGCAAACCAATTGGAAAGATCGAGTTTATTTCGAACTTCTAAAGGTATTTTCTTGACACAATAATCGTATGAAAAATTAGGACCGCCACTATATACTCTTTGTTTCATATTGCTAATGGTAGTAAGCCACTTAGCAGGATGCTTAAGAAATGTTATAGGACTCATCAGATTGGTTTCTGTACCACTGTATATAGGTTCAAGTATACCGCCAATTAATCCCATATCATGGTAGGGAGGCAACCAGGATACAAAAACATCATCATTTTTGATACAAAAGGCATGATTGATTTTTTCAAGATTATGTATAATGTTTTTATGAGATATCATTACCCCCTTGGGTACACCAGTTGAGCCTGATGTGTATTGGAGAAATGCTAACATATCTCCTTGAATATCGGGTTTGCTCCATTTTGTCTCTAAGGTAATGGGGATTGTATCAGTTGCGATCCATTTTAACTGGTCCAGGTTCCAGTTTGTAAGTTGGACGTTATAAGGAATTAGTTTATTTGTAAAATAATTGACTAGTGGTACTCCGTTAATCCATTTTAGCCTTCTAAGATTTTTTAATTTTTTTAAAATCACTTCTGTTGAAAGCAAGACGGATGGATTTGAGTTTTGTATTATATTTTGTAATTTGTGGACTAATTTGGGATTGTGAGGAGGATAAACTAGTATAGGTATTAAGCCGGCATACATCGCCCCAAAAAATGCACTGATTAGATCCAACCCGGGTTGATAAATTAAAATAGCCCGTTCGCCTGCTTTGAATTGTTTATTTTGTAATAGAGCTGCAATTTTTCGTGAATTTATATCAAGCTCTTTATAAGACAACGTCTGGATTTGTTCCTCACCGTTATTATCCACTGTCATGAAGCTGCAGGCAATCTTATTATTGTTTTGGATAGCTTGAAACTCTAATAGATCAACAAGAGTGGAGCCAGAAAATTTAGGCGATTTGGAGTTTTCCATTTTAATTACTTGCTTTTTTTTAGTTTAACATGATTTCAGATTAGACGGTTTTTATGCAATGTGCAAATTGCTGTGACCACTTAATTATTCGTTTTATCCAATCCAATCAGGCTTTTGATAGGCAGCATTCAGAGGATCCTTGCTATAGATCCTCATTGTATGAAGCATATGAAGTGTGAAGAATCGATTTTTTTGAGTTTATAACGTTCGTACAGATTACCAGGTAGCGACGCTTTGTTGAGGGTTTTGTAAAGAGCATTCTTCTGATATTGAGCCGTCGTTACATACGACCAGGCCAGATGTAACATAATCTGGAGAAACTCCTCCTTGCCATAAGCAACACCCTTTTAGTAGTTGCAAATCCATCACTGCATGGCGATCACAGTAACAGGTTGAGTAAAACCCATTATTACAGACTAAACGGCCGGCAGATGAATCGCAGTAGTTTGTCCCACCCATTTTCTCACAGCATCCACCAGCGAATACTGGTGAGAAAACCATGCTTAACATACTTGATATCAATAGAGTTTTAAGTGATGGCATTTTCTGTCTCTTAATATTCTTTATTTTTAGGATAGCACAGAGTAAGGAAGAATATTAGAGGATGCATATCAATTCCCGAACGGTCATTAGTGAAACGGTAGAAATGAATCTTATGAGAGGATATTAGTGGTTAAAACGAGTTGATTTGTATCGTGTGTAACCAAATAACTGGTTGCTAAACCCGCGAGTAATCCAAACAAATGTCCTTCCCAGGATACTCCTTTTTTTCTTGGGAAAATTCCAAAAAAAATACCGGCAAAATAATACAGACTGACTAAACCCAGAATTACTGTAGTTAATGTACCTTGTTGATAAATGTTACAAATCAGAAATCCCCAGTATCCCGTTATTAATGCACTGGCACCGATATGTAAACCAGGTTTTGCGAAGCACCAGATTGCCAGACCACTCAAAACAGTTATTAATACAGTCACTGTCAGATAATAATTAAGGCCATTGATTAGAATGAAATTACTTAATACAAGCAAAGGAATTGAGTTAAAAAATATGTGATTAAAGTTAGCATGGAGTAGTGGGGTACAAATAATTCCAGGTAGTCCTCGAAGGTGCCTCGGAATGATACCCAATAACAGAATTCGTTTGGTAACAAATTGACTAATAAAAAAAATGGACCAGGGGAGCAGAAAAATAACTCCAAGAACTTTGAAGTTATTTTTCGTTTGCAGGATGATTAAATCAAGGCTGCTGCCGAGTTCATTAATCATGATTTGACCATGGACTGCTCTTCGTTTTTAACCGCTTTTTTGGGTTGTACCGGTGGCGTTGCAATATTGCGAACAGGTACAAAGAGCAGGGGTTCAACCAACGTTTGATTCACTATCATCGACCAATGAAGATGAGGACCTGTTACTCTACCAGTCATTCCTACAAGGCCGAGTTCTTGTCCCTGTTTCACCGGTTCGCCGGATTTTACGAGAATTTTGCTCAGGTGAGCATACAGAGAGAATACACCCATGCCATGATCAATAATCACCGTATTTCCAGTAAAAAAATAATCTCCAGTCTCTACAACCATACCGTCATTTACTGCATGAATTGGCTCACCTTCTGGTGTCGCGATATCCAGTCCTGAGTGAGGATCTCTGGGTTGTTTGTTATAAACTCTTTTCAAGCCAAATAAACTGCTGATAGGTCCTCGTAGAGGCGCTGCAAATTGTTGTTTGAAAGGATTAGCATTGGAGTAGTTTGCGTAGATTTTGGCTAGTTTGCGGGTTTCTTTTTCAATACGAACTAAATCCTGAGGTTGAGGATCAACCTTGCTGATGTCTTTGATATTTAAAAATTGCGTTGTGTACAATTTATCACTGACTTGAAATGGAATGGTGGTTTTTATGGGTTTTGTAAGATCCAGGTATTGAATCGGTTCATTATTAGATAAAGGTATGGCCACGATCAGCAACCACTGATTCGGTTTGGAGCTGGGAATGACCGGGATTTTCTTCCCATGATAAAAAGCTTCTGGTTGCTTGTTAATGTCAATGGGGATAATCGTTAATCCGCCATTGACCGCATGATTTTCAGGCAAGGCTAGCGCAAAAAGGTGAGCAGACAGACTCCATAAAAATACAGTGGCGCTAAGAATTAATTTATTCATGATTGTTATTAGTCCTTAATGTTAGTAACTTCACAGGCGATTTGGCCTTCTGCCAAACGCACATTGATTGCATCTCCAATACGTACTTGTTGTGTCGAAAAAATCACTTTATTGTCTATAGTAGCAATGGCATATCCTCTGTCTAGTGTAGCCAAGGGACTTACTGCGTGCAAAGTTGATAAATTATTTGTCAATTGATGCCTTAGTTGGGTGACTTTACTTTTGGTTTGAAGGATTAATTGCGCCACAATCTGATTCATGTGCAGTTGGGTTTGTTCAATCTGTGTCTTGGGATTGTTAGCCTGCAACAGAGATAGAAAGCGGGATACATCATGTTTCTTTCGGATAATCCATTGTGCCTGGTTTGAAATTAATTGGCGTTCAAGATAGTCAATTGTTTGCCAGTAAGCACTGATGGCTTGCCGTGGTGAGGAGATTTTGTCTAATAGGTGCTTCACTTTTATCTGATAGTTCTGCATGAGTCTGTTTTGGGCAGTTTGTAAACGGGCAATGGCATGATGAATACGATTGAATAGCTCAATACAGTTTGGGGTTACGGCATTTGCAGCAGCAGTCGGGGTTTCGGCTCGGAGATCCGCTACAAAATCCGCAATGGTGAAATCGGTTTCATGTCCTACACCCGATACAATAGGAATGGTACTGACAGCAATTTCACGGGCTAACTGTTCGTTATTGAATGCCCATAAGTCCTCTATACTTCCTCCGCCTCGAGCCAGTATCAGTACATCGCAGCGAGGGTGAGCATTTGCAAATTGCAATGCTTTAATCAGTTGCTGTGGGGCTGTAGCACCTTGGACTTCGCTCGGGTAGATGATGATTTTTGCCAATGGAAAACGTCGCGCCAGGGTAGATAAAATATCACGAAGTGCTGCACCACTGGATGAGGTGATAATACCTATGGTCTTTGGTATTTCAGGTATCTTTTTTTTCCTGGCTGGATTAAAGAGGCCCTCAGCTGCAAGTTTTTTTTTCAACTCCTCGAATCGCTGGTAGAGTTCGCCTAAGCCTGCGTCTGTTATTTCGTCGACAATGAGTTGATAATCTCCCCGTGCTTCGTAAAGACTCAATGTACCACTGGCCACGATTTGTTTCCCGTCACCAAGTTCTCTTGCAGAAGATCCAAAATGTCGATTTTTAAAAAATACGCACCGTATTTGAGCCGAGTTATCTTTGAGAGTAAAATAAAGATGTCCTGATGAGGGTTTGCTCAAATTTGAAATTTCCCCTTCAACATGAACGATCCCTAATTCATTTTCAAGATAGGATTTTACTTGTCTGTTAAGCTGGCTAACCGAGACAACTGAAAAATTACCAGTCATAATGAAAAAATATCCAACATATCAATCATTTGCTTATACTAACAGATATAAAAAGAATTCAAAATCTATTGAAGCATGTCGTTACATGAATTAACTTAGTAGAATCAGATAACTTTATCATCTTATTTTTTGATGGAATAAGGACGCGGGATGAGACATGTAATATTATCGGTTGCTATTTTTACTTCTTCGTATGCGGCAGCTGATTCATTATATGATGCTGTTCAACATGGGATGATTTCAAATCCTGATGTGTTGTCCAATACGGCAAAAGGATTGTCGGCTAAACAAGGAATAGATAAAGCTAAGGGAGCTTATTATCCTACTATTGATGTAACAGGTGGGTTTGGTCGTGAGAGAAGTTTAAACCCGACAACTACTGCAATTGATGATACTAATGTTGCTATATTAGACCGTACCGAATCTGCAGTTGAGTTCAAGCAGAATTTATTTTCTGGCGGTGGGATAGTTAATGAAGTAAAGCGGAATCAATATTTAACTCAGGGGCAACGGTGGAAAACCCAGGGTGTTGCTGAGGATCTGGCTCTGGATATCACGAAAGCGTACCTGGCTGTGTTAATGCATGAGCGTTTGTATGCTTATTCCATAAGTAACCTTCAGGCCCATAAAGCTGTTTTTAAGATGATTAAAGAACGGGCTGATGCTGGAATTTCGCGTGAAGCTGAAGTAGATCAGGCTGTTGCGCGGCTTGCTCTTGCTGAATCCAATAAAATCAGTGCCCAGGCTAACCTTCAGGAAGTGCGAATCAACTACGCAAAACTGGTAGGAAAATGGCCGGAACATTTAACATGGCCACACATACCGACCGATAAGGAGTTGCCCAGCACTCTGGCAATAGCGCTTGAAAAAGGTTTGGATAATCATCCTACTGTTAAATCCAGTTATGCTGACATCAAGCAAGCTAAAGCTCAGTATGAGGTAGCCAGAGCAGCATATTATCCTAAAGTTGATTTGGTGTTGAGTGCTTCCAAAAACAGAAATCTTAGTGGTTTGGTTGGTCCCAATAATTCTGATCTTGCTGCAATTCGAATGAACTATAATGCGTTTCGTGGTGGCGCAGACGAAGCTTATGTACGTCAGACAGCTTATCAGGTACAGGAAGCATATGAAGTAAAAAATCGTAGTTTGCTTCAATTGAAAGAAGCAATCCGTTTGTCCTGGAATGTATATACTTCCGCAGCGCTTAGATTAAAACCTCTAAAAACTCATGTCGTTGCTTCACGAAAAACACGTGCTGCCTATCAGGATGAATTTAAGGTAGGAAAAAGAACCTTGCTCGACTTGCTGGATTCCCAGAATGAATATTATCAATCAGAAATTGAGCTGGCTCGTGGCCAAAATGACGAGATGCTGTCTCGCTTTAGAATTCTGAATGGTATGGGTAAATTATTGAATTATTTAAAATTAAGATTGCCTGTCAATGTGGTAAATAACGATGTATTTAGCTCAGCTCAGACGCATATTCTGTTAAATAAAAAGATGGATGAGATACCTTATCCTAATGATACGGATCGTCCCATGCTTTTAGCTCAGCCCGTTAAAAATATGGAAACGACTCCAATTAATAAGGCGATAATCGATAAGAACACTACTTATCCTCAGCAAGTAACCCCTAAATTATGGTATGTTTCCGCGGGTGTGTTTAATGTGAAAAGTAATGCCGTTGCTTTGGTAAATCGCTTGCAAGGACTTGGTTTTTCAGCCTTCATGACTGTGTGTGATAAGCGCCTGACTGTACTTGTAGGGCCTTATGAATATCGCGGGCATGCGGGGAATGGAATGGAACGATTAAAGGAACTGGCTCATGTACAAGGGGTACTTGTTACATTCAAAAATAAGCCCCAAAAAGCATAATCGAACGCCAGGTACATTTTTTTTGATGTGCCTGGCTTTTTTTTATTTAACCAGCTCCTGTCTTCATGCTTCAGCACCCGTAACTATTGAAAAAATTCACCAAATGGAGCTTAAGTCCCAGGGTGATATTAAAAAAAGATTTCGAGCCTGGGGTAATTTAATAAAAGATTTTGAGAATAAATCTGAAGACATCAAGTTAGAGAAAGTAAATTCGTTTTTTAATCAATTCAATTATGAATCCGATCTGCAATCCCAGGGTGTGGATGATTATTGGAAATCTCCTGAGGAATTCATTATCGATGGCGGCGGGGATTGCGAAGATTTTGCAATAATTAAATATTTCACTTTAATTGCCCTGGGAGTGCCAACAGAGCGGTTAAGAATTACTTATGTTACATCCCTTAAATTAAATCAGGCACATATGGTTTTGTCTTACTATCCAACTCCTGAAGCAGAGCCTCTTATATTAGACAGTTTGGAGCCTGACATCATGCGGGCATCCAAGCGTAAAGATCTCAAACCAATATACAGTTTTAATGGTGAAGGTTTATGGCTGGCCAAACAACGGGGTCAAAGTTCCTTTATGGGGCAATCCAACGGTTTGGGCAAATGGGATGAATTAATGAAGCGTATGCAATAAAAGGTGAAAGACCATGACACTGAACAAGAAAATGGCATTATGTGTTTTAATGATGTTACTCCTCGTTTTTATTGGCACTTATTTCATAACGATGAATAATGCCCGCAACTTTTTTATCCAGCAACTGGAGAGCAACGCTCAGGATACGGCTACCTCATTAGGATTGTCATTATCTCAATCATTATTAAATCATGATCTGCCAACTGTGAATTCCATGGTTCAAGCAGTATTTGATAGAGGCTATTTTTCCTTTATTCAGGTTAAAGACATCAAGGGTAAAGTCATTGTGACCAAACAATTTGTGTCGCCGCACAATAACATACCCCAGTGGTTTGTCCATTTGATCCAATGGCCCTTAACTAAAAAGAACTCATTGGTTATGGACGGGTGGATGCAGGCAGGGGAGGTATCGGTGATCAGTGATCCTAATAATGTCTATTCTTCTTTGTGGCGAAACGCTGTTGAAATGGTTAAGGCATATTTTGTATTTGCTTTAGCTGCCTTGCTCTTAACTTATGGGTTTATTCAGTTATTGATGAGACCCTTAAAAAGAGTCACTTCACAGGCTTTAGCAATCTCAGAGCATGAGTTTCCCATCGAAACGAACATACCTCGTACTCCAGAATTGAAGCAGGTGACTCTTGCTATGAATCAGATGGTGTTAAAAATTAAATCATTATTCGAAGACCAATTACAGCAAGCCGAACTTTTACGGGTACAGGTTTATCAGGATCCTCTGACGGGATTAAGTAACCGGCGTTATTTTTTACAGCAATTATCTGCAATTTTAGATAATGAGGATGAGTATATTCCCGGTTATGTCTTAATGATCGTTATTGATGGTCTGGATGAGCTGAATCATAAACAGGGTTATCAGCAGGGTGATAACCTGGTTTTACTCGTTGCAAGAATATGCAAGGAATTCTGGAGTCACTCTTCGGTCAGTTCAATTGCACGAATTAGTGGAAGTACCTTTGCTTTAATTAGCCATGAACTCGATCCTGAGATATTTGATAACCAATGTATGGAGTTTGAAAGCAGCTTAAGGCAGGAAATCAGTGACATTAAATTGTGTCAGGTTCATATGGGAGCTTCTGGTTATTTTGCTCATCAAAGTGTATCCAATTTATTATCCATGGTTGATTTGTCGGTTAAAAAAGCCCGGGAACAGCAGGTTTTTTATTGTCAAAAAGAACATGATACCTTTAAGTATCGACGGTTAATTACCCGTGATGATTTGGTTGTATTCTTAAACCAAAAAAAGATGCATTTATATGCGCAAGGGGTTACCAACGGTAAAGAATATTTACACAAAGAGATCTTCGTAAGAATTCTAGATCAGAATAATGAGCAGTTGGGTGCTGGTTATTTTATGCCGGCAGCTGAAAAAATGGGATTGGCATATCTGATTGACCAGTACGCGCTTAACGAGTTGGCTGCCAAAAAAATTGCTTCCAATGAGTGTTTTGCGCTGAATGTATCTGAAGATACTATAGTGAATCATGAGCATCGAGATGCATATTTACATCAATTAAAAAACATACCCCAGGCTGTATTAAAAAATCTGTCATTAGAAATAAGCGAGAGTAAAGTTCTTGAATCATTCACAGAAGTGAAATTATTTGCAAAACAAGTGCAAAAGTTGGGTGTAAAGATTGGTGTGGATCGAGTTGGAATTCATTTTTCTCCTTTGCATTATTTAAGTGAGCTTCATGTTGATTACTTAAAATTGCATGGAAGTCTGGTGCAGGATATTGATGAAAATGAAAGTAAACAGTTTTTTATACACTATTTTAACGAGATGGCAAAAACTCTGGATATTCAGGTGATTGCTACGCAGGTAGAACAGGAAGCTCAATGGCATGCATTGGAGCTAGTCCACGTTTCCTGGGGGCAAGGGCGTTACCTGGATCCTATTGTTTTATTAGACTAATGGATTTTGCTTCACGCTACCTTCCCAACAGGTAAGAGGAAAAGTTGATCTCTCATTACATTCGGAATGATGTTGCATGGGGGAAAGAAGTTATTATTTGAATAGCTAAGCCTCTGTAAAATAAATCAAGAATACGTTATGATGAGGTTTCGATAAATCACAATAAAAATAATATGAACTCTTATCGCACCCGGAAAACGTATTTTTTCATACCATTCTTATTGTTGTTAACGAGTGTTATTTTAACTGGATGTGTCGATTTATCCGGTTCTCGAAGCGCTTATAGAAAAAAAGCGACACATCATACAAGTACTGGGCAAAATAATACGTCAAAAGTGAATTCAGCACCTGCTAAAAAGGGTGAAGTGCATACCATGCGCGGTGGATTAGGTATTTTCAGCAAGGGGATGAATCAATTAAGAGATACTGTAGCGGACAAATATCATATCTCTTCCCGAAGTACCATGTGGTATAACGCGGGTGAAGTCAGTCGAAACATCATCACTCGCTATTACAAACAAAAAGATCACCGGCCTATAATTTTAGTTGGCCATTCATTAGGAGCTAACGAGCAGATTAAGGTTGCGCGTAATCTTAATGAAGCGGGTGT
Source organism: Legionella sp. km535 (assembly GCF_003990085.1). NCBI lineage: Bacteria > Pseudomonadati > Pseudomonadota > Gammaproteobacteria > Legionellales > Legionellaceae > Legionella > Legionella sp. km535. The sequence continues at coordinate 47,450 of NZ_RZGU01000021.1, forward strand.
ACCTGTTGCTCTGTTAGTTACCGTTGATGCCGTATCTCAAACCATAGTACCTCCAAATGTAAAGCAGGTACTCAATGTTTATAAACCCGGTTACGTTCCTATGTTTAGTGGCCTAAAGTTAAGGGCAGTGAATCCTGAAGCAACACAAATTGAAAATGTTAATGTGAATTCATTAAAAGAGGTTAATGTAAATCACTTCACTATTGATAAAGATAAAGTCGTACAGGCGATGATTTTGGATAAAGTTGAAAAGGTGTTAATTGATGGAAATAGTAAGGGCGCATAAAGACTGTATATCTCCTCGTATCTGTGTTATTGGAGCTGGCCCGAGTGGAATCGCAGCAATTAAAAACTTGCAGGAACAGGGTTTAACCAGTATTACGGCTTTTGAAAAAAACAATCAAATAGGTGGCAATTGGGTATATGATGAGAATAATAATCATTCAAGTGTCTATGAAACCACTCATATTATAAGTTCAAAGAGATGGTCACAGTTTGAAGACTTTCCTATGCCTGCGGAATATTCTGATTATCCATCTCATGCACAGCTATTAAATTATTTTAAGAGTTACGCAGAACATTTCGATCTGAACAAATACGTTCGTTTTAATACAACAGTTTTGAAAGTCGCGCGAACTGAAGAGCAGAAATGGAATGTCCTTTATGAAGACTCCCAAGGTACTCATGAGGAATGTTATGACTATTTGTTAGTTGCAAATGGCCATCATTGGGATCCCACTATGCCTGAATATCAGGGGGAATTTACCGGTGAGGTGCTTCATTCCCATCAATATAAAAAGGCATCGATCTTTAAAGATAAGCGAGTATTAGTCGTAGGTGGTGGAAACTCAGCTTGTGATGTGGCAGTAGAAATTTCCCGAGTGTCTCCTAAAACCTGTATCAGCATGCGCAGAGGCTATCATATATTCCCCAAATTCATTTTTGGTAAACCTACTGATGTTGCTGTAGCTAAAATTCAATGGATGCCATCCTGGCTAAGACAGAAATTTATTAGCCTGGTAGTTCGAGGCTTACAGGGACGTTATGGTAAATACAAATTAATGAAGCCCGATTGTGGCCCTCTGGAAATACATCCAACAATCAATTCGGAATTATTGTACTTTATTCGTCATGGAAAAATTTTGCCTCGTCCTGGCATTTCCCACTTCGATGGGAATGTAGTGCATTTTACTGATGGCAGCAAAGATGAGTTTGATACGGTAATCTTTGCGACGGGTTATCAAATCAGTTTTCCATTTTTTGATAAAGAGTGCCTGGATTTTAGCAATTCCACCAAAATTCCTCTGTATCGAAAAATGATGCATCCAGAATTTGATAATTTGTATTTTATCGGTTTGTGCCAGCCACAAGGGTGTATTTGGCCACTCGCTGATTATCAATCGAAAATTGTTGCACGCATCATTACTGGAAGTTTAAAGCGACCAGAGCAATTGCATAAAAAAATAGAGAAAGAGATTAATAAACCGCATTATCGTTTTAAATCCAACAGGCGTCATGCTCTGGAAGTTGACTATCACAGGTTTCGTCGTGAATTATTGGACATGTTGGGTCAAAAACGATTTGGTTGAATTTTTAATTCAGAATTAAACGCTAGAAAATGGCTCTCGGTATTTGAAGGAGCCTTTATACAGGATGCATCTTTAAATACACCATCCTACTATTCATCAATTCTAATGTACCATTATATAAGGTAGTCATCCTCGCGAAAGCACACTAGTGCCCGGGGAAATTGAGCTTCTTCCGATCAAATCCACTCTCCACCGCGCAAAGCGTGGGGGAGAAGGTTTAGGGTGAGGGGGTTCAAATACTGACGCGCAAAAGCGCGCTCATTGATACTATTGTCTCGATACCGCACCTAGAGTACGGTAAATAAGCGTTTTCGAGCAATGAAAAAAGTCAATTATCTACTGACCTTAAAGCGTGTTTGCGTTTGATTAGAGCGTTCATTAGCTTTTCAATGTTATTAATATAAGGGTTTTCCTGACGAACGATGGCGTTTGTCCGTTCTTCACAATAACCTTTGACTTCTTTATCTGGCAATATATAAAATCGTTTCTGCTCTACTTCCTGGATGATATGTAACGCAACATCAGATGCGGGCCGTGAGTGTGCTAATAGCGAATTTAATGATTCGTGAAATACCGAATTGGATTCAGCCGGATTAGTTGATAATAACGAGGTGTCGGTGAATGAAGGGAATACGACTGATACATCGACTGGCTTTTCCAGTCTTTTCAAATCATAAAACAGGGATTCAGATAAAGCCAATACCGCATGTTTTGACATGGAGTAAGCTGCAATTTGTGAACCAGAACACAGTCCATACAAGCTTCCCATATTAATTATATGAGAATGAAATGGTTGTTTAAATAAATAAGGTATAAAAATTCGGATGACATGGATCATTCCATGTAAATTAACATCCATGACCTGATTAAGCTGTTCAGGCTGCAACTCCCAGACTGGAGCCAAAGATCCAATAATCCCGGCGTTATTATAAAGCCAGTCTATTCTACCGCAATGAGTATCGACATAGGCAAGCAGTTGATCAATGTCATCAGGCTTGGTGATATCACACGTTTTATTGAGTACCGATCCAGGATATAACTCATTCAGTTCGTTGGCCTCTTTTATAAGTTTGGAGCTGTCCTTATCCACCATGATTACCTTGATGCCACGTTGGAGGTATAGTTGGCTTAGGGCTAGTCCTATGCCACTGGCAGCACCAGTAATTAAAGCAACTTTCATTCGAGTTCCCCAATATTCTGTCATTTTATCTTCGATTGCCTCATGCAGATGGCTGAGTAGTGAAGAAATACTTAATTTCGAAAGGGTACCATAATTTGCTTTAATACTAAACTTTCAGCAATCACGAGCTACAGACCAAGGCATGACATAAATATTTTTAGTGTTTCAATGTAGTCGAATTTGGCTTTGCTATAATTAAATAAAATGACAACCCAAAGGTGTTACTTTGAGAAATAGTGAAATACCGGAATCCCCATATGAGTACCCCGCGGAGCCAATAGAGTATCCAATAAATCCAGAACCGTTGGAACCAGGATATCCGGAATTACCCGAACCAGAACCCATTGATACTCCTGAGCCAGGATATGAAGAGTAATTAACTGGGATCGCAGGTTAATCCTTTGAGCGCTTCGCCTATGTTTGGGGCTCGCATGAGACTTTCCCCGATAAGAAAGGTATTAATCCCATGAGACTGCATTAATTTAATGTCGTTTCGTGTATTGATTCCACTTTCCGAAATAATGAGTTTATCTGAGGGCACACAGTCTTTTAGTTGAATGCTTAATTGCATGTCTGTTTTAAAGGTATGCAGGCTGCGGTTGTTGATGCCTATCAATGGAGTTGGTAATTTTATGGCTCGCTCCAGTTCTTCCCTGGTGTGGCTTTCAACAAGTACGGACAGCTTAAGCTCCTGGGCTAATTGACAAAAATCAGTTAATTGCATGTCATCTAACATGGCAACTATAAGAAGAATACAGTCCGCACCCAATGCCAGACTCTCATGGATTTGGTATGGGTCAATGATAAAATCCTTTCTTAGAACGGGTAGATTACACTGTGATTTTGCTAATGCCAAATAATCAGGATGTCCTTGAAAGAAATCTCTATCGGTTAAAACGGAAAGGCATTTTGCGCCATTATTGGCATATTCAGTTGCAATTTCTGCGACATCAAAGTGTTCTCTTATTAATCCTTTACTGGGAGAGGCTTTTTTAATTTCTGCGATGATTGAAGGGGACGAACCGGATTGAAGTGCTGCCAGAAAATCTCGTCTCTGAATTTCGTGTTCATTTGCAAGGGAACTCAGGGGCTTATCTTTTTTAGATTGGGCAACTTCTTCCTGCTTATGTTGAGCAATGCGTTGTAAAATACTATTCATGGTGAGATTCTTTAGTTAATTGTTGAGTTAGATTTCGAAGATTGGTGAAACATTGGGCTGCTTTACCACTGTCTATTGACGCTTTAGCCTGTTCAAGAGCAAGGTCGAATGATAATTCATCCCTGGCACAATAAATGGCCGCAGCAGAATTCAGTAGCACCATGTCTCTAGCAGCACCCTGGGCTCCGGAAAGTACTGATGAAATTAATTCCAGACTTTGCTGGGGTGAGTCAACAATAATGGCATCCAGTGATTGGTGTTTTATACCAAAATGTTCCGGATGAATTAGCCATTCTTTATAAACTCCATCATGGTACTCTACAACATCGGTAGGTGCGGCAATACTGATTTCATCAAGGCCATCGTGTGAACTGATGACTAATGAGCGTTCACTGCCCAAATTAGCCAATACGATGGATAACGGTTTTAACCAGCTTGCTGGATACACTCCAACCACCTGTTTTTTAACTCGCGCAGGGTTGACCAGTGGTCCAAGTAAATTAAACAGTGTTCTAATTCCCAACTGTTGGCGCGCTGAACGTGCATGCTGCATGGCAGGATGATAATGGGGTGCAAAGAGAAAAGCCAAGCCGCATTGTTTCATGCAGGCCATCATCTGGTCGTCAGTAAGATTCAGGGCAAATCCCGCCTGTTCCAATAAATCGGCACTACCGCTTCGGCTTGAGACGGAGCGATTTCCATGTTTGGCAACTTGAATTCCTGCTCCAGCTACTACAAAACTACAGGCAGTAGATACGTTAAAGGTATTTTTGCCATCGCCACCGGTGCCAACGATATCAATCAGATTCTCCCCAAGTGCAAGAGGATGAGCTAATTGACGCATTACAGATGCCGCGGTAGTCAACTCATTGGCTGTTTCGCCCTTCATTCGCATGAGAGCCAAAAAAGTTGCGATCTGCAGATCATTTAATTGACCCGTCATGCAGTCATGGATGACTTCATGCATTTGAGAGGGGCTCAGATCTTTCTTCGCGATGAGTTGTTCAAATAGTTGATTGGGCTTCATAACTTAAAAAATTCTCTAATATGTGCAAACCGTATTGGCTTAAAATTGCTTCGGGATGAAATTGTAGACCAAAAAGAGGGTATTGACGATGTGAAATTGCCATAATTGTATTATCTGCCCAGGCGTCTATAGAAAAACAATCGGGCAAACTGGATTCTTCGACTGCCAGCGAGTGATATCTCGTGGCTTTAAAGTGATTAGGAATATTCTTGAAGAGTCCTCTATTATTGTGGCGGATTTCAGAAGTTTTGCCATGCATGATTTCAGGAGCTGAGATAATAGTTCCTCCAAAAGCCTGAGCCATGCATTGATGGCCAAGACAAACACCTAATATAGGAATTTCCTGATGAAATGCTCTGATTGCTTCCAGGGAAATGCCTGCTTCATCAGGTGAATTGGGGCCCGGTGAAATGACTATAAATTTGGGGGCAAGTTTTTTTATATCCGCTATGCTAATGTGATCATGGGGATGAACTGAAACCGTTTGCTTCAAACATTGAAAATATTGTACCAGGTTATAGGTAAATGAGTCGTAATTATCAATCAGTACTAGCATTGAGATCCTATAAGGCAAAATCCTCACCGAGGTATACTGCCCTCACTTGTTTATTAGCCAGGATGACTTCCGGAGCACCTTCACATAAAATTTTTCCCTGGCTTACAATATAGGCGCGTTCACAAATATCCAATGTTTCTCTGACATTATGATCCGTAATTAACACACCAATGCCCTGATCGCACAAATGCTGAATAATTCTTTTAATGTCGATAACCGAAATTGGATCAACACCGGCAAAGGGTTCATCAAGAAGAATAAACGAGGGTTCAATTGCTAAAGCTCTGGCAATTTCAACCCGTCTTCTTTCGCCACCTGATAAGGACATTCCCAGACTTTTTTCAATATGGGTAATATGGAATTCCTGAAGGAGCAAATCCAGCTTCTCTTCTCGGGCTTGTTCGTCTAAATCAGTCCTAAGCTGCAGGATTGCCATGATGTTTTCCGCAACGGTTAGTTTACGGAATACTGAGGCTTCTTGAGGTAGATAGCTTATACCTAATCGCGCTCTTTGGTGCATTGCGGAATGGGTAATGTCTGTACCATTGAGAATGATCTGACCCTCATCACAGGACTGCAGGCCTACTATCATATAGAAACAGGTGGTTTTACCTGCTCCGTTAGGCCCTAATAACCCGACACATTCGCCTTTTTTGATATTAATACTAATGCCGTTAACAACAGTTCTGGATTTAAAAGATTTTTTTAACTCTCGGGCTTCTAATAGACTCATGTCGGTTTCTTTTCTGGATAAATGATAATGGTTGTTCTGGTTTTCCCGTCGCTTTCAGATACAACATGCTGCTCCAGGGTGTCGTAGCTAATTTTAGCCGCGGACAATGAATTGGTTCCTTGTTCAATACGCGCGTTGCCGATTAATTCAATTAGATGTTTTAATGGGTAATACTTTATAGTATCAGCATAGGCATGAAAAGGTGGCTTGTCGGGGCCGGTTTCGGTCCAGTAGTGAGCTTGTTTCCCTTTTTCACCATTGGCTATGGCCAGGACTAACTGATTTTTGGCATCACCTTGGGTGATGGCTTTTGCTGCATTCAGATTGGTTGAACCTTGAATGAATTCTACGTTACCAGTGTAGACACCTTTATGATTTTTTTGGCTTAAATCGGCGGAGTCAGAGATGACATGCATAGTCTGTTCTTTGTCTGAGGGAAGGGCATAACCAACCATAACATTCAGCATCAAAATCAGTAATAAACTGAAGCTAGCCTTTCGCTGGCTCATACCTACCTCTGGCTTGGTGTAGCAGTTCGACGCGTTTTTCATCAAGATAAGCATTCATTCCCGTTGACTGTATGATGTTTCCTGGTTGTTCAAAAGTCACGAACAAGTCGGTAGTTGCTTTCTTTTCTTTTGGATAATAGGTTACTTCTTCTGTTTTCAAGGTGCTTTCCTGGGTTTTATCGCCAGGATTTTGGTGAACAACAACTTGCTCTATAAACGTGATGCGTTTACCGCCTTCGAAGGATTTAGCGCGCTTGGAATTAATTTCCCATGCAGGTTGATCATCCTGATGAATAATAATATGGGGTGTCCTAAGCAGGTGGATGTCATCTTTGGGGATGTGTTCCATTAACGGAGTGGTTAATAAGTTAATTAGTACGCCTTCACTATTGAATTGACTTACGGTCAATTGAGTGATTGTCGTATCGATAGTATTGGACAGTATATCGTTATCCAAACTAATGAGTTTCTTTGAGTTGGTAAAATACCAACTGGAACATGCCAGAAGTGCAATTGCAAAAAACAACCATGCTGCTTGTTTGATGGCGTTCATTGTTTTAGATAACCTTCCAGTGCTAAATCCATTTTATTTTGTGCGTTCAGAATTAAGTCGCACAGTTCTCTTACTGCTCCACGACCACCTGTTTGCTGGGTTTGCCAATCAGCAAACTCTTTTACCTGGGGGACTGCGTTACCAACGGCTACACCCAATCCAACTTGCTGGATTAATGGTAAGTCGGGTAAGTCGTCACCGATATAGGCGAATTGCTCATCATGCAAGCCCAGATTTTTTTTAAGTTGTTGGTATGCATTTCGCTTATCAACTTGTCCTTTAAAATAATGGACTATTCCTAGCTGTTTCATCCTGTGATCTACAACGGCATTGCGAGCGGTAGTAATTACTGCAACTTCTATGCCAATAGCCATAAGCAATTTTAGACCCATTCCATCCTGGACGTGAAAGGATTTTAATTCATTACCATGATTGTCAATATGAAGTAGTCCATCACTAAGGACTCCATCGACATCACAAATAAGGCATTGAATTTTTTTTGCTTTTTCAATTAATTCATTCATTTTATTCTCTAGGTTAAAAAACGCCGGCTTTTAACAAATCATGTAAGTGAAGCACCGCATGAGGTCTGTTCATTTCATCTACCACTACAAGGGAAGTGATGCTGTATTTTTGCATTATCGCCAGGGCTTCGGCTGCGAGCATTCCCGTATGAATGGTTCTGCAATTGCGGGTCATTACTTCTTTGAGCTGAGTCGTATTGATGTCGTATTGGCTGGTTAAGGTTCTTCGAATATCTCCATCGGTATACACGCCTACCAGTATCCCGTGATTGTCCACAACGCAGGTCATGCCCAGTTTTTTGTCGGTTACCTCAATCAGCGCTTCACTAATGGTTGCTTTCTCATTGGTCAGTGGCAATTGATCGCCTTTATGACATAAATCGTCTATTCGGAGTAATAATTTTTTACCCAATGCCCCGCCTGGATGGGACAAGGCAAAATCTTCGGCACTAAAGCCGCGTGCTTGAAGAAGGGCTATTGCCAATGCATCTCCCATGACCAGAGAAACGGTAGTACTGGTTGTCGGGGCTAGTCCTAGTGGACATGCTTCTTGCTTGATGCTGACATCGAGATTGACATCGGCTGATTTGGCCAGGGTTGAGTCAACATTTCCGGTTAAGGTAATCAGCGGTACTTCAAGGCGTTTTAATAATGGGAGGATGGTTACCAGTTCAACAGTGTTGCCGGAATGTGATATTGCTACAACGGTATCCTGAGGAGTGATCATCCCCAGATCACCATGACTGGCTTCTCCAGGATGCATAAAAAAAGCGGGGCTACCGGTGCTGGAGAATGTAGCGGCCAGTTTGTTGGCTATATGTCCGGATTTGCCCATTCCTGTGACTACGATACGCCCTTTACAGGCAAGCAGTAACTCACAGGCCTTTTCAAATCGAGCATCAATTCGCTGAGTCAATTCGAAGACAGCTTGTGCTTCAGTTTCAATAACTGCGAGTCCAAGTGTGCAAAAATTCATAGGCAAAGTGTATTATTTTTTGTGTATTTTTCATTCTAACACATTGCTTTTGAATGATGTAACCCTATTTTTTTTTATAAATGAACTTTTTTTTAATTCAAACGCAATTAAAAACCACATTTTTTTTTTAACCAGTATATACTTCTAAATTCAGACTAAAATTGGAAATGAGAGCATGCCTGAAAATTGGGTTGTAATTAATAATCTGACCTTTACCCGGGATAACCGCTACATTTTTGATGGCATAGATATGGTGGTGAAGCAGGGAAAAATTACTGCTATCATGGGTCCAAGCGGTTCTGGAAAAACAACCTTGCTCAGGTTGATCGGCGCCCAATTAACACCCGACAATGGTGAGGTGTTCGTACACGGTCAAAACATGCATCAGCTTTCTCGTTCAGCGTTGTATGAGGCAAGGCGTAATATGGGCCTGCTATTTCAGAGCAGTGCACTGTTTACTCATCTTTCTGTATTTGACAATGTGGCTTTTCCTTTGAGAGAACATACTCAATTAAATTTTTCCATGTTGCGTGATATAGTGTTAATGAAGCTCGAAGCAGTCGGTTTGCGAGGTGCAGCGAATTTAATGCCAGCCCAGTTATCTGGCGGAATGGCAAGGCGTGTGGCATTGGCACGAACTATAGCGCTTGACCCTGAGCTGATGATGTATGATGAACCTTTTACAGGACAGGATCCAATTTCAATGGGGGTTTTGGTGCGTTTAATAAAACGGCTGAATCAGTTGTTACACACCACAACCATAATTGTATCTCATGATGTTGAAGAAACCTGTTCAATAGCGGATTATATTTATTTGATTTCAGGTGGAAAAATTATTGGTCAGGGAACTCCTGATGAGTTAATTCAATCTGCAGAACCGCAAGTTAAGCAGTTCATGCATGGTGAAGCGGATGGAGCTGTTCCATTCCATTATCCTGCCAGACCTTATACAGAGGAGTTATTAGATGCTTGATTCAATCGCGCGTCTTGGTAATCGTGGTATACAGGTATTAAGTACTATTGGTAATTCAGGATTATTTTTATTTACCATGTTGTTCAGAAAGCCTAATATACCTAAATTATGGCCTTTGTTGCGTCAGCAACTTCATTTTGTTGGCGTGTTGTCCTGTTTGATTATTGTCGTATCGGCGTTATTCATCGGTATGGTTGTTGGATTGCAAGGATATAATACTTTGCAAAAATTCGGCGCTGCCAGCCAGCTGGGACAATTGCTGGCATTAAGCATTGCACGAGAATTAGGACCGGTAATCAGTGCCTTGTTGTTTGCTGGACGGGCTGGTTCAGCTTTGACTGCCGAAATTGGCTTGATGAAAGCAACAGAGCAATTATCCAGTATGGATATGATGGGTGTTGATCCATTGGGCAGAGTGATTTATCCACGTTTTATGGCGGGTTTTATTGCTTTACCCGTACTTGCATTAATTTTTTCTGCAGTAGCGATTTATGGCGGGTATTTTATCGGGGTACATTGGCTGGGTGTCGATGACGGCAGTTTTTGGTCCAATATGCAGGCAGCGGTTAATTTTCGTATTGATATTTTTAGTGGAATCATCAAGAGTTTCGTTTTTGCTTTTGTAGTGACCTGGATAGCAGTTTTCCAGGGATTTGAGTGTGTGCCAACAGCGGAGGGCATTAGTCAGGCGACGACTAAGACCGTAGTTTATTCATCGCTTGCTGTTTTAGGGCTCGATTTTTTGTTGACTGCAATGATGATTGGAGATTGGTAAATGAAAAAGCAACGTTATGTAGACATAAGTGTAGGAATATTTATGTTGCTTGGCCTATTGGCATTATTGGTAATGGCAATGAAAGTCAGCAGTTTTAATGATTTTATCTCTCAGAAAGGATATCAGGTCACAGCAGATTTTACTGATATCGGTGGCTTAAAGGTACGAGCTCCAGTTACGGTCGCTGGCGTACGAATTGGTGAAGTGAGTCGAATTGAGTTGCAGCCAGGTGAGCTTAATGCCAGGGTTACCATGACTCTAAGAAGTGATAAAAAAATACCGTATGAGGATTCTTCTGCGCGAATTTTGACCGAGGGCTTGCTTGGTTCCAATTATATTAGTATTGTTCCGGGTTTTGAAGATGAGGACAGTAATGATCATCCGTATTTGCGGCAAGGGGATGTGATTGCTAAAACTCAGGAAGCGATTATTCTTGAGAATCTTATAGGCCAATTATTATTTAATATCAAGAAATAGGTGAACCATGAGAGCATTTAAAACCGTTTTATTAGTTGCTTGTATGTCCTTATCTCAAATGATGGCGGCACAGACATCTCCAGTACCTATGCTGGAACGAGCTGCTAATGATATTATTGCTACTCTCAAGGAAAACAAGTCAAGTTTGAAGAGCAATCCTTCCATTATTTATAAAGCAGTGGAAATGCATTTGCTACCCAATGTTGATGTGGCTGGTATGTCCCGATCCGTTTTAGGCCGTCAGGCATGGAATAAGGCAACACCATCTGAGCGCGCTGAGTTTTCCAAAGCCTTTACCCGATTGGTTATACGCACGTACTCCAGCCCACTGGCTGAATATTCAGATGAAACCATTCAGTTTTTGCCTTTGCGCGGTTCATTGGATAGTCGTTTCATCAAGGTAAATAGTGTGATAGTTCGTTCCAAGGGACAAAATATTCCTTTAAGCTACAGTCTGGTTTCAAAAAATGGATATTGGAAAATTTATGACATAAGCGTTGAAGGAGTGAGTTTGTTACAGAGCTTTCGATCTCAATTCGCTCAAGCACTGCAACATTCCAGCATTAATGAAGTGATTAGTGAAATGCAGAAAAAACAAGTGAAGAAGGCTTCATAATCGTGGAAAAAATTAATTTTAAACCCGGTTCAGAGCTTACTTTTAAATCAGTGGTGTCTGTACGCGCAAAGCTGTTTAAAGCGTTGATGGATGATGCCGCTACTACCTTTTGTCTTGATTTAAGTGACGTGAGGCATTGCGATAGTGCGGGCTTGGCATTACTGATAGAGGCAAGAAAATTGTGTATGCACCGCAACAAAATGTTTGAAGTGATAGGGATATCTCCAGAAACTCAGTCCTTAGCCGAATTTTGTGGAGTAAAGAGTATTTTAGAAAGTGCATGAATAGAAGAACCTGAATTAGGTAAATACTCATCATCCCTAAGACCTTGGCCTGCCTTTCGCGCAGGCTAGTTTTTTTGATATAAAACCCCCTTTGGAATGACTGTATAATCCTCTTTTATATTTTTTTTTACAACTAGGGTAAAAAAATTGTATTTATTTCAATTAGTGAGCTAACTTTATGTTAAGTAATGAAGAAATTGAACAAAGACTTAAAAGCATTGACGAAGTGCTTCATGTCGAAGTAACAGGCGATGGTTACCAGTACCAACTGATAATAGTAACCGATATATTTTTAAATAAAACCAGGGTCGCTCGACAGCAATGGGTCTATGCTCAGCTCAATGACTTAATTACCACTGGCAGGCTTCATGCTTTAAGCATGAAGACATGGACAAAAGAAGAATGGGGGAAGCAACATGGATAAATTATTAATAAACGGTGGTAAGGCATTACATGGTGAAGTAGTTATTTCTGGTGCTAAAAACGCAGCATTACCCATCATGGCTGCCAGTTTACTTGCCAGTGACCATGTAACCATATCCAATGTTCCTCATTTAAAAGACATTACTACCATGATGGAGCTGCTTGGACAATTAGGCGCTCATTTGATTGTCGATGAAAAAATGAATGTGCAGGTAGACGCCAGTCAGGTCAATGAGTTTGTTGCTCCCTATGATCTTGTTAAAACAATGCGCGCGTCAATTCTGGTGTTGGGGCCTATGCTGGCGCGATTTGGAAAAGCCGATGTTTCCCTGCCCGGTGGCTGTGCGATTGGAACGCGTCCAGTAGATTTGCATCTCAAGGCATTAAAAGCTATGGGTGCTGATATCACGGTTAAAAATGGATACATCAACGCGCGTTGCCGACGAGGTCGATTGCAGGGACGTCGATTAATGTTTGATACCGTTACGGTAACGGGTACTGAAAATATTCTTATGGCAGCAGTGCTTGCAGAAGGTACAACGATAATTAAGAATGCTGCTCGTGAGCCTGAAGTGGTTGATTTAGCTAATTTCCTAATCCAGATGGGTGCTAAAATATCAGGTGCTGGAACTTCAACTATTGAAGTTGAAGGTGTTGAATCATTAGCTGGTGGGACTTATTCTGTTATGTCTGACAGAATTGAAGCTGGTACTTATCTTGCTGCCGGAGCATTGACTCGAGGTCATGTAACCGTAAAAAGAGTACGACCCGATACCTTGTTGTCTCAGTTGTGCAAATTTGAGGAAGCAGGGGCTGAGCTGACTATAGGCGAAGACTGGGTCAGTCTGAATATGCATGGCAAACGACCACAGGCAGTCAATATTTCAACGGCTCCTTATCCTGCTTTTGCTACTGACATGCAAGCTCAATTTATGGCAATGAATTCAGTTGCCGAAGGCACTTCAACGATAGTCGAAACTATTTTTGAAAATCGCTTTATGCACGTACAGGAATTGCAACGTATGGGAGCTCAGATCCAGCTAAATGGTAATACCGCAATTATTAATGGCGTTGAAAAGCTAACGGGAGCACCAGTAATGGCAACCGATCTTCGTGCTTCAGCCAGTCTGATATTAGCTGGTTTGGTGGCTGAGGGAGAGACTGCGGTTGAGCGTATCTATCATGTTGATAGAGGGTATGAGCGTATCGAAGAAAAATTGTCTCTTTTGGGTGCTGACATCAAGCGAGTTTCAGAGCGGTGATTACACGCAGTGAATTAAGCCTGTACCTGAATGATTTGCTGAGTTGTCGTCAATACAATGACTATGCACCAAATGGAATTCAGGTTGAGGGTAAGGAACACATCAAGCGCATCTGTACTGCAGTAACTGCATCTGAGGACGTAATTTCTCAGGCAATTGAATGGCATGCAGATGCGCTTTTGGTGCATCATGGTTATTTTTGGCGTGGTGAAGATCCTGTTATCACTGGAATGAAGCGTCAGCGAATCGGTAAATTATTGAATCACGAAATTAATCTGTTTGCATATCATTTACCTCTCGATTGCCATCCTGAGCTGGGCAATAATGCGTGTCTGGCTAAATTATTGTCATTAGACTCTATTCAGATGCATAAAGTTGGCACTACAGATAACCTGTTATGGTCTGGTCTTCTGACTGAAGATATGACAGAAATACAATTGGGCGATTTTTTGGAACGTTCTTTTGGACGTAAACCTCTTCATATATCCGGTCATTCTAAACGCATAAAATCTATAGCGCTGTGTACTGGGGCTGCTCAGGATTATATTGAACATGCTCATGCGTTGGGAGTCGATGCCTATTTAAGTGGAGAAGTTTCAGAACGAACTTATTATCAGGCAAAAGAATTAGGAATTCACTATTTCTCTTGTGGGCATCACGCAACAGAGCGTTATGGAATCCAGGCATTAGGAAATCATGTAGCACAATATTTTAATTTGTCTCATCTGTTTCTGGACAGCAATAATCCTGTTTAATTATTTAGCTTATTTAAAATTCATATTTGGTCATCAAATTGGAATTTAATAAAACAGATAGACTGGATTAACACTTTTTTTATTCCTTGCTATAACAATCTCTCTTGTGCCTTCCCTCTATAGTGGGCTAACATGTGACAATAGTTGCTAAAGGATTGTTATAATGATCAATTTTAGAAGATTTCTGGTCTTTATATTTGTGCTTTGTTTTTTTTCGTTGCAGTTAAATGCGAAAGGATTACAAAATAAAGCATTTAGAACGATCTGGCATCCAACTTATCTTGGAGAACGTCTGGATTATTGCAGTTTTGATGGAAAAGAGTGCGGTAAGGATGTTGCTAATCGTTATTGTCAAATGTTGGGCTATGATTATTCCAGTCAAAATGTCATTGCTTATAACGTAGGGTTAACAAATTATTTATCCAGCAGAGCACAATGCAAAGGTTGGCGTTGCAATGGATTTATGACGATTAGTTGTGCCATCGGACTGTCACATAATCCACCTAAACCTTATCATTACCGCGAGAAAGAATTTGCATATCCTCGATACAATGATTATCGAGTAGATTGGTGTTATGACAAGGATAAAGGTTGTGGAGCACGAGCTGCAAATTCATTCTGCAGCAGGATGGGGTATCTCCAGGCAAAACGTTTTGTTAAGGAATCTCAAATTAGTGCAACCAAATCAATTGGTAGCCAGGAACTGTGTTTTGGTAATCAGTGCAATGCATTTAAATCAATATTGTGTTATCGATGATCCTAACATCTTAAGAGTCATGGAACATGTCATCACGAATACAGTATGGGATATCCTGATATTCAGTTTTTGTTTATGAAGAATGAACCCCAGTTGTTCTGAAAGAACCTGGGGTAAGTCATCGGTCGTGAAGCAGAGTACATTTTTATATGCTTGAATCATTTTGATTGATGGTTTTTATGACAGTTCAGTAAATTTAATGTCAGAAGTTTGACAGTAATGAAGTAAGTATCCGATACTTAAATTAAATTATCTCAAACTTAAGGATAGGTTTATGAGTGACAATGAGACAATATACATCATTGATGAAAATGAAAATCGTTGTGACAAATTGAGAACTATATTTGACTTTTTAGGACAATCTACCGAGGTTATCAAATATAACAATTGGCAAATTATAAATAATCCTAATCCTGGAGTAATTATTCTGGGTGCTGAGCGAGAGCTCGATAATACTATTAATGAGCTTGATGCTTTAGCCCAGCAATTTTCAAGAGTTCCAATAATCGTTATTGGTCAACAACTTAACTCCGTTCAGTGCGAAGATCGGAATGTCGTTGCCTGTCTTTCTTTTCCATTCAGTTATGCTCAAATGCTTGAAGCGTTGCATCGTTGTCAAATTGCTAAAGAAGCAGTAAAACTGATTACTGCCAGCACACAAAGAATCCCTTTGTTTCGTAGTTTGGTTGGAACCAGTAAAAGCATTAGCCAGGTTCGTAAACTGATTGAGCAAGTTGCAAATACTGAGGCTAGCGTATTGATTTTGGGAGAGTCAGGAACTGGTAAGGAAGTTGTTGCTCGCAATATTCATTCTTTATCTGCACGAGCGAATAAGCCCTTTATACCGATTAATTGTGGCGCTATTCCGGGTGAGTTATTAGAAAGTGAATTATTTGGCCATGAAAAAGGCGCTTTTACCGGGGCCATTACTTCAAGGCAAGGACGTTTTGAATTAGCTAATGGTGGAACTCTCTTCCTCGATGAAATTGGTGATATGCCTTTGGCCATGCAGGTAAAATTGCTTCGAGTGTTGCAGGAACGTTGTTTTGAGCGAGTGGGCTCCAATAAGAGCATTGATGTAAACGTTCGAATCATTGCTGCAACTCACCGAAATTTGGAAGTTGCCATTAAGGAAGGTAAGTTTAGAGAGGATTTATTCTATAGGCTTAATGTATTCCCTATTGAAATGCCTCCCTTGAGGAGCCGAAGTGCGGATGTTGTGCTTTTATTTAATGAACTCATTTCGCGTATTGAAGGGGAGAATAGGCCCATTGTTCGTCTAATGCCTGATGCGATGGATGCTTTATGTAATTACAGCTGGCCTGGAAACGTTCGTGAATTGGCAAATTTGGTAGAACGTTTGTCTATTTTATACCCTAATGGTATTGTGTGTAAAAATGATCTACCTCAGCGCTTTCAAGGTGAATACAAACTATCCTATATGGAAATGAATTCATCTGGCTCTGAACGTGAAACCTTATTGCAAATAATCAGTCAGGATCAACCATCAAATGCTGATGGGATTGATTTGAAAGAGCACTTGGTTAAAACAGAGCTTTCTTTGATAAGCCAAGCTTTAGAGGAGTCCGACTGGGTAGTAGCTCATGCAGCAAGTTACCTCAACATGAGGCGGACAACTTTAGTTGAAAAAATGCGTAAATATGGATTGACTCGTCCGGAGAAAGAAGAGCGGTAGGCCTATATCTTTTTATCTTGGTTAATCTCAAATTCAGTAATGAGCTAAATCAATAAATTGTATATTATCTGAGATCCCAGTAGACCCCGCGGTCTTCGCCGCGGGGATTCGGGAATGAGGTAAGTCAATAGATGCGATCAAGACTATAGAGTTCAGTGCGAATCCCCGCAGCGTAGACCGCTGGGTCTATTTACTGGATCATTTCATGGTAAGGATCGTTCCATTGCGGATTAGTTTTTTCGCTCAAATCTATTTTCCATTGTTGCTACTATATGGTTTACGAATCCCCGCGGCGAAGACCGCGGGGTCTATTTACTCGATTATTTTAAGGTAAAGATCGTTTCATTGTGGATTAGTTTTTTCGATTAAATCTATTTTCCATTGTTGCTACTATATGGTTTACGAATCGCCCGCGGCGAAGACCGCGGGCTGATATATCCCCTCAAATTTGCTAAAAATAATTGCAGTAAAATTGAAGTCGTGATCTAATTTCCCCCAACAAATTTGTTTGGGGAAAATGATGGAGCCTATCGATTTACTACATGCTCAT
>NZ_RZGU01000022.1:0-64094 GCF_003990085.1 Legionella sp. km535
ATGTGCTGGATTTAAGACAATGGCGTCAACAGTCGGCTGCAAATGACGTGCAACGCTACGGCGGTTTGGGTGGTTTAACTTTTGAGGGAGAACCCGGTATTGGTAAGTCCGAGCAAATAAAACAAACGTTAATCGCTCGCGGATTTAAACTCATGTCCAGAAACTCGGTGCCGGCTCCTGGTGAGCACCCCATGTATGTTCTCCCCGTCAGTATGTCTGCTACGGATAAGGAAGCGCTATTACTTAAGGCTTTTCATGAGGGAGCAGTTGTGGTCATTGACGAGATTAATAGTTCTCCGATGATGGAACATTTATTGAATAGTCTTCTTATGGGTAAAACCCTGCAAGGGGATACACCCGATGTTCCAGGATTTTTTATTATTGGAACGCAAAATCCCATTACCCTGTCCGGTCGCCGCGCACCCAGTACTGCCTTATCCCGGCGGATTATTACGGAAGAACTGCCGCTTTATTCCAAAAAGGAGATGCTGAATATTTTAATCAATGAGGGCGTGAAAGAGAATGTTGCTGGCGACATGATTAAGGCCTTTATGAACAACAGACAAAGAGCTGAAAAAGAACGGCTTCTTCCTGGTCCAACATTCAGGGATTTACTCCGCCTTGCTCAAAGCACTGTGAACACTAATGCCAAAAAGCGTGAACGAGTTGATGCGCGCATCGAACATGCGGAAGCAAAAACTAAATGTGCACGACAATCACAGGGCAGACAACACGTTTCAAGTACGAGTTCGAGTAGTGCTTCCACTTCGAGCCTTGTTTCCGGCGTAAGTTCTGTGTTCAGTTCAAGCAGCAGTTTCTTTAACTCATCGAAGCGTATGGAAAGAGGGTATGAATCAGAAGAAGCCATGACCAAGATGATGAGGCGCTGATCTGTTGTGTTGCCGTTCTTCGTGCCCAATGCGTGTTACATTTCAAGTTCGGGCATGGCACCGGGGAGATCCTTTTTCGTTTTAGTCACATTGGACTTTAATAAAAAAAGCAAAGGCAGCGCACAGAGTACCAGCCACATCATAAAGCGAAAATCCTGTAAATAAGCTAAAGTAGCGGCTTGGCGCGTTACTTCAGCATTTAGTGACGCTAAGCCCTGGGCAGTCTTTACATTCATGATTCCTAATTCGCCAGCATATCTTAAATTTTGGTTGAATGGGGTGATGAAATTGGCAAAAGCCGCATGATTGGCTTGAATATTTTGAGCTAACTTGGTCATAACGATTGAAATTCCGATGCTACTGCCTATGTTTCTAAGTAAGCTGAATAAAGGTGTTCCGTCGTTGCGGTATTGTTCAGGTAACGTTGCAAAGGCCAGTGTAGATAAAGGAACAAAAATAAATCCCAACCCAAATCCTTGAATTATACCGGTATAAACAATTCTGCTGGCAGTGATATCTGTGGTGAATAAAGTCATAAGCCATAATGAATAGCTGGTTAGCACCAATCCAAAAAAAATTTGATAGCGAGAATCCACTTTGCCGGACAACTTACCGACTATCATCATGGCGACCATGGTTCCTATTCCCCTTGGTGCCATAACCAGGCCTATATCGATGATGGGATAACCCATAAGGCTTTGTAAATAAGGCGGGAGTAATGCCATGGTTGCAAGTAAAATAATGCCTATGATAAAAATGAACATGAGCCCGACACTGAAATTACGATCTCGAAACATCCCGGGATCAAGAAAAGGGTTTTTAGCCGTTATAACATGCGCTATAAATAAATAGAGGCACATCAGGGATAATATACCTTCAATTACGATTTCATTACTGTTTAACCAGTCCAATGATTGCCCTCTGTCCAGAAATAATTGTAATGAACCAATGGCTATAGCCAGGAAAGCAAAGCCCAGCAGGTCAAAATGAGTACCTCGAGTTAATTTATTTTCCTCAAGAAAGGTCGCTAATCCCAGCCATGCCAGCAATCCTATAGGCAAATTAATATAGAACACCCATCGCCAGTTATAATATTCAGTCAACCATCCTCCGAGGGATGGACCGAGTATGGGCCCTATCATCACGCCCATGCCCCAGATGGCCATGGCTGCACCGTGCTGCTTTGGAGGATAGGTATCTAATAATACTGATTGTGACATGGGAACCAGGCTGGCTCCAAAAGCACCCTGGAGCAACCGAAACAGGACAATTTGGTTCAAGCTTTGCGCTGCTCCGCAAAGCATGGAAGCCACTGTAAATCCGACTACAGCCCAGATGAACATGCGTTTACGGCCAAATTTATTGCTTAAAAATCCAGTTAGAGGCATAAAAATAGCTGCTGCTACAATATAGGAAGTAAGAACCCAGGAAATTTGCTCTTGAGTAGCGCCCATGCCTCCTTGCATATGGGGTAACGCCACATTCGCTATGGTGGTGTCCAATGCTTGCATAATGGTTGCAAGCATTACAAACAGGGTAATAAACACCCTTCGTGACGGGGCATGTGAATTATAGGTCTTTAAAAGATTGGGCATAATGAGTGACTCAGGCTGATTTGTTCTTTGAAGAAGAATGTTCCTGTGTATCGATTTTCACCCATGAACTTAATCCGGATCGAAGTTGGGGGCTGTCTGGCGTTGTGATTAACTTAATACGGACTGCAACTCTTTGCGCCACTTTAACCCAGTTTCCTGTAGCATTCTGAGCTGGGATAATTGAAAACTCGGAACCTGTAGCAGGACTGATGCTCTCAACTATGCCTTTCCATTTCAGCTTGGGATAGATGTCTATGGTTGCTGTAACGGATTGGCCGGGATGAATGTTTGTGAGTTCTTTTTCAGTGAAGTTTGCTTCGATCCAGGGGTGGTCATTAGTGACCAGCGTCATGGTAATGGCTCCGGCCGAAATGAATTGGCCCGGTTTGGGGGGCGAGTTGATGGTACCAGAAATTGGCGCTCGAACCTCTGTATGCTGGAGATCCAGTTTGGCTTGATCCAGTTCTGCTTTCGCTATTAAGTAAGTTGGATGTTTTTCAACCGGTTCATTCACATTGCCCGCCAGAGATTCAGCCAAGCGTTCCAAATCATGTTCTACAGTCATAACTTGTTGTGCTGCAATTTCAGCTCCTTCTTTGGCTTCATCCAGAGTTGACGCGGAAGTGAAATGTTTTGCTGCAAGATCGGATTGACGCTTTTTATTGCGTAAAGAAAAATTATATTTGGTTTGTGCCAAAGCAATTTCTGCCTGTTTGGCATGGTATGCTGCTTTAAGCGCAAGAATATCGATACGAACCTTGGCTAATCGAGATTCTGCCCTGGCTAATGCCACTTGATAGGAAGAAGGATCAAGGCGATATAAAATTTGATCTTTAACTACATGCTGGTTCTCATGAGAGAGTGTTTTTTTAACCACTCCTGAAACCTGAGCACTGATTGGAATCTTATCTGCCTTGACGTATGCATTTTCTGTTTCGACATAACGTCCGCTCATGAAATATGAAATCATGACAATAAGTACTATTAATGAAGGAACCAAAACTAAAAGAATAACTCTTTTAGAAAGAAGGTGTTCAACGGATTCTCTGACAGCTGGCAGAGCCGAGTCTTCTCTCTGGGGGGCTTGCAGTTCATTCATAGGTAGTGCTCCTTAATTTCGCAGCAGTTCTATATTCCTGACTCACAGTAATCAGCAGTTAAATCTATGGTGAATCTGAGGTATCATTTATGGATTTTATAATAACAGGTTTTTTATGCAATTCATTGATAAATTAAATACCCCGGGCGAGCATTCTTTGGCTCTTGAGGGATTGGCTGGTCAAATTGAAGCAGTATTAACCGTTCCTGAGAACATTAATACCTCTTATGTTGCCTTTTTAGGACATCCCCATTCCTTGCAAGGGGGTACTATGAATAATAAGGTAGTGACTACTTTGGCCCGGGTTTTTAAGGAACTGGGAATACCTTCATTACGTTTTAACTTCAGGGGGGTAGGGCAGTCGGGTGGCGTTTATGATAATGGTTTGGGTGAGAGTAATGACTTGCTTGAATTGGTTCGCTCGTGGCAAAAAGATCAACCTGAGATGAAATTGATTTTTGCCGGTTTTTCTTTTGGGTCTTATGTTTGTTATCGAGCGGCAGCTCAGTCGAAACCCAATATATTAATTACGATTGCCCCTCCGGTGCATCATTATGATTATCGAGAATTTGATTCTCAGCCAGAGCCATGGCTCATTGTGCAAGGTGATGCTGATGAGGTAGTCCCCAGTTCTTTAGTAATTGATTTTGCAAAACAATCACAGCCTATTCTTCCTGTGATTGAGTTTTCTGAAACAGGACATTTTTTTCACGGAAAATTGGTGGAGCTTAAAATCAGATTAATTGACTGGCTTGGAGACTGGATTCAGACATCATGAATTTAATGAAGCAGTATGAAGCAGCGATTCAACGGGGTGAAATAGAGGATGATCTCAATCAGCGAGAGATTTTGATCCACATGCAACGGCTTGCAGATGAATTAACCCAGGACTCTAAGTCCTGGTTTCAATGGCCACGTAAACGATCAATTAAGGGATTGTATCTCTACGGACCTGTCGGGGTTGGAAAAACTTATTTGGTGGATTTGTTTTATCAATACATCGATGAAAAGAAAAAAGCACGATTTCATTTTCATCATTTTATGCAACAAATTGATTATAAATTAAGGCAATTTCAGGGAAGAAGAGATCCTTTACGTCACATTGCCAAAGAGATTGCCCAATCGACTCGCTTATTATGTTTCGATGAATTTTTGGTTCATGATGTGGCTTATGCAATGATTCTTGCTGAATTGTTTCAAGCATTGAATACTCATGGCGTGATACTGGTTATCTCGTCTAATACGAGTCCTGATGATTTATACTTGAATGGAGTGCATCGAGAGCGATTTTTACCTGCTATAGAGATCATTAAAAACAACTGCGAAGTACTTAAAATCCCAGAAAAAAAAGATTACCGGATTGGGCATCAGCCTTTATTAGACGCTTATTTGTATCCCTTAAATGACCAGACAGAACATGCGATGGAACAACAGTTTCGCTTATTGGTCAAGGAATATACGCTCAATGGTTCAATCGTCATACAGAGCAGGGATATTCCTTATCTTAAACACGGTTCTCAAACAATTTGGTTTTCTTTTGACGTCATTTGTAATTTACCACGAAGCCAACTTGATTATCTGGAGTTGGCAGAGCAGTTTAATACCATTTTCGTCAGTGGCATTCCCTGTTTAACAGTGAATCATACCTTGCAAACTATAATGTTTATTCATTTTATTGACGTAATGTATGATAGAGGTATAAATATTATCATGTCAGCTGAGGTTCCTGTTGAGGAACTGTATGTACAAGGCGAAATGAAGGATACTTTTAAACGCACTTTAAGCCGTTTGATGGAGATGCAGTCGGTTGACTATCTTGCCAGGCATCCTCGTCGAATTGTGCAAAATATGATTTAGGCTGTTGCGTGTAATGGAACCAGTTAATGATTAGCAAGACTCAAGGGTTGATGTATATTTTTTCGCTTAATTGAGAATGATTCTCGATATCATTTGTGGTATAATTATTTTATTAAACTATTTTTTAGTAGTGCATGATGAACATTTCTGAATTAGTGGGTGGAGACAGAGTGCGATTGGTTGATTTTGGTGCCACTGATCTGCAATACAGAAGAAGACTGTTATCCTTGGGAATAACTCGAGGCGTAGAAATTTCTGTTGTACGAATCGCTCCCTTGGGATGCCCTGTCCAAGTTGAGGTGAGGGGAACATCCTTGACGCTTCGCAAAGAAGAAGCGAGTCAATTAGTGTTGGAGCGTCTATGACTCAGGTTTTATTAGTAGGAAACCCAAATTGTGGTAAAACCACCTTATTTAATGCTTTAACCGGAGACTGCCAGCAGGTTGGAAATTGGCCAGGTGTTACCGTTGAAAAGAAGACAGGCGAGTGTTCTGTCGGTACTCATTTAATTGAAATTACCGATTTACCCGGTGTGTATTCTTTGGTGGCAAATGCTCAAGGCATGAGCCAGGATGAGCAGATCGCGGCCCAATCCATAGTCAATTTGGAGTCAGATTGCATCATCAATGTGATTGATGCCAGCCATTTAGAACGACATTTATATTTAACCACGCAAATATTGGAGTTGGGAAAGCCTGTAATTGTGGCTTTGAATATGATGGATATTGCCGAGCAGCGTGGTATTACGATTGATATTAAGGCGCTGGAACAGCAATTAGGATGTCCGGTAATTCCCGTTCAGGCGCATAAAAATATTGGCATACCAGAATTACTCAACATGTTATTATCTGCTCCTGCAGAACTGATACCATTATCCTTACCCTTATCACAACCAGCCCAGCAGGCATTAAACAGCTTAGAAACCCGATTAGTCAGTGAAGGATACAGTCAATCTCTTTCCTATTATTATTCACGCAGACTTGCTGAAGGCGATTCATTACCTGGGCATAAATCCTTGCAAATTGACTGGGACCAAGCAAAAAACAACAATCTTGGTATTGATGTACTCTTGGCAGATGCTCGATACCAGGCTATTCACCAGATTGTTTCGGCTGTTCAACAAAAGAAAAGCGATGCCAGTGAGCATTTTACGGCGAAATTGGACAAAATCGTCTTACATCGCTTTTGGGCTTTGCCAATATTTTTTGCCATGATGTATTTGATGTTTTTGTTTTCTATCAATATTGGCGGGGCATTTCAGGATTTTTTTGACATAGGAACGGATACTGTTTTTGTTCAGGGCAGTGCTTGGCTGTTGCAGCAAATGCATGCACCGAACTGGATCATTGCTTTAATTGCTAATGGAGTGGGTAAGGGGATTAATACGACCTTAACTTTTATTCCTGTTATCGCATCCATGTTTTTCTTTTTATCTTTGTTGGAAACTTCAGGTTACATGGCAAGAGCTGCATTTGTCGTTGATAAAGCGATGCGAGCCATGGGGCTTCCCGGCAAGTCCTTTGTGCCCATGATTGTTGGTTTCGGTTGTAATGTTCCGGCGATTATGGCAGCACGAACCCTTGATTCCGAGCGAGACCGTTTATTGACCGTTATGATGAGCCCCTTTATGTCGTGCAGTGCTCGATTGGCTATCTATGCTGTTTTTGTTGCTGCATTTTTCCCTTCTGGCGGGCAAAACGTCGTATTTTCTTTGTATTTGATTGGTATTTTAATGGCTGTTTTAACGGGCTTTATTTTGCGTAAAACCACATTAAAAGGTCACTCCTCACCGTTAATCCTGGAATTACCCGCTTATCATAAACCTGCAATGAAACGTTTGTTAAAAGAAACCTTAATGAGGTTAAAATTCTTTGTCTTTCGGGCTGGAAAACTAATTATTCCAATTTGCGTTATTCTGGGAGGATTGAATGCAATTACTCTTGGTGGTGGAATTAATACCGGTGAGGCCAGTACTGAATCATTACTTTCTATAATGGGACAGTGGATAACTCCTCTGTTTGCCCCGATGGGTATTCATCAGGACAACTGGCCAGCAACAGTAGGTTTATTGACTGGCATGTTAGCTAAAGAAGTAGTCGTGGGCACCTTAAATACACTGTATGCCCAGGTAGGCCATCTAGGGGAAGTGGCCGCCGCTCAATTTGATTTTTGGTCTGGAATTAAGGATGCATTTTGGTCCATTCCGGAGAATTTATCTCAGCTCGGTTCTGCTTTATGGAATCCCGTTTTGGCCAGTGCTGCGGATAGTGAGGTATCCAAATCAGTGTACGGTATGATGTCTCAACGTTTTGATGGACAGGCTGGGGCTTATGCTTATTTGCTTTTCGTTCTTCTTTATATCCCTTGTGTTTCCACTATGGCGGTAATCAGGCAGGAAGCAAACCGGCAACTGATGTGGACTTCCGTAATTTGGTCTTTTGTAGTTGCTTATGCGGTAGCTGTTGTGTTTTATCAACTAACACAATTTTTTGAGCATCCCCAACAAAGCGCTTTATGGATAAGTGCCATGATATCGAGCCTGTTTTTGGTGGTCGTTGTATTTAAATACAGTGGAACAAATATGGAGAAGAATGGTGTTGTTGCAAATTCGTGATTATATTCGTCGAGAGGGTGTTGTCAGCACCCAGCAATTGACTAGAGAATTTCGCCTGGATCTTCCTGCTCTGCAACCCATGCTGGATATATGGCTCAATAAAGGCGCTATCAAAAAATGCCAAGAGAAGGGAGCGTGCCAAAGTTCCTGCTTTAAATGCCGCACCCCTCCTGAATATTATCAGTCGGTTATGTGATGCGCTCTTATCTATCTTGTGAACATACGAGCATTTATCAGGCCATCACATAAGTTATTCGGTGGGTAATAACCTAATTTTACGTGATTTTTACCTTTATTCATCACATCGTTCGTGCTCATTATTCAATTTTGGGCTAATATAAACTTATCTCATTTTATACTTGGGTAAATAGATGGCTGACTCTGAGAATATAGAGAACCCCGGTTTTGCGGAAGTCAGTTTCGATGTTCGCAAATTGGAAGTAACAAATGATTTGAATAATCCAATCACCTTGGTGGAACGTGTTTATCAAATATGGTGGCATTGGGCTGATTTTCATCTTTACATTACTTCTCCTCATATTGAGGCTATCTCTCCACCAATCATCATAAAGCCAGAAACTATTCCAGGATCCAATGATCTTGAATTTGTTTATGACATACACGATTCGGGTCACAAATTATCTACTTCTAAAAGTGAAGATATGTATACCGCCGGGATGTCCATGTGTAAATTATTTTATACCATAGAGAAAATGATTAATATCCTTGTCGAGCGTCTGAAGTCTGGTGGCGTGAGTGTGGAAGATGAAGTTCAGGTAGCCTTCGGTGGTCATGAAATTGCGCAAAGAAAGGCTTTTGAATCCATTATCAATTTAAGCTATAACGTTGTCGTTACTAATTTTGATCCGGGTCAATGGGGCGAGCGTTACTTACAAACTGTGAAACGCATAGCAGATAAAGGGTATGGATATCCATCAGAAGCACCGCGTGATACTTACAAGCAATTACCTAATCCAGCTTCGGCAGGGATATCACGTTAATGCTCTATTTAATTTGTGATGAATTCAGTACTGGTCCATTTATTTATCAGGGCATAACTGCTTTTTAAAAATGCAGGGGCAAGGAATAATGCCGGTATAAAATAGATTAATCGCAATACAATTTGTTGATTGGATATTTTTTTCTCATTCACGGAAGTCAGTTTAAATCGCCAAGCCCTCATTCCCAGAGTTTGTCCCCCAAACCTTAGTGAACCTTGGTAATAAAAAAATGCCGTACTAAGTAACGCGAGTTGATACCAAAGGGTAGACGGCGGAATCGCCTGACCATTGTTTACTATCAGCAACAGGGCGGTAAGGCAAACAAACAATACCAGGACTATGATTGCGTCATAACAAAGAGCCCCCAGATAGCGAATCAAAAACATGGTGTACCTTATATTAAATCTCATTCATGCATGGCTTTTGAACTGTCAGTTATCAATGCCAAACTATCGATATATAATTTACTGATATCTACCCCATTATAATTTTCTGCAGGTACTTGTTCCCATTGTCCTTGTTCGTAAGCGATGACTAAAGACAGTAGTGTTCCCAAAGTGCCTTTTTGGCCTATTAAGGCTTTTTTTATGTCCTCGGCCAAGGTGATTTGATCCATCAGCTCTTGCATGGGTTTATTTAACAAGCAATCCAATATGGATAACAATCCCGCCGTATAAGCGCTTTGACCATTGATGTTCGTGCTGGCCTCAGCCAGTTCTCTTGTCATATAAGCTCTGATAAGCGCTGATTCTAATATCTCTACTGGTTTATTGGAAATATTTTTCATGGAAAACAGCATAACCCAATTTTTCAAATTGATTAAACCAAAACGAGCGATAGCCTGGTCAATCGATTCTATAGTTTGTCCGCCTGAGATTCCAATAGAGTTTGCAACTCTGAGGATTTGATAACTTAACAAGGGATCTGACTGAATTAGCGTTGAAATATCATTAAAATCGCAGTCATCTTTTTGAACCGTCTGAATCAGCTGGATGAGATTCAATTTATTTGCTGCGATGTTGTCATGAACTGTATGGCTTAGTTGAAAAAGAAAATCGCCACAATAATAATCCATGTTCATTGCTTTGCATTTATCGAAACTGGCTGGTTGCGCGATGCCGTATCCGATCACTTTTCGATGCTTTGCCTTACAGTATTGAACAACCCTGTTTACGTCAGATTGAGTCATTAGTTGATCCGTCAGGGCAATATAATCGGCAAAATTAAGCCAAGCCAGTTGTTGTGATGTGTTGATGATTAAGGCAATTGAAAAGACAGACTCTTGTAATTCAATTACTGAATATATTGATTCGATTTCTTCAGCGGGCAATTTTAAAATAACTGGATTTTTTAATGGAGGATCTAATGGCTCCAGAAACACTTTAAAGGCAAAAGGCACAAACAGCGGAAGTTGAGTATCAGAATTGGTAATTAACTCTAAAAGATTGTTGGTTAATTCTTCATTTGATTGTAGATTTTGATAAGATAAAATTTCATAAGCGACACATTTTAAGTGCTGATTAAATATTGGCCTTTTGGTGAGCATTAAGACCTCCAAGTAACTGTTTTGTTTAATAATAGTACCGGTTGGGCCAATTAGCCAGTTGGTTCTGAATTTTACTTACCGACTTAACTTTGCGTGATAAAAACAGAGTGCTATACTTGCTTGCGTGTATTGAAATTTAGCCATTCTAAATTGTACTATCGTCACCTGATTTGAGGTTTTGCAAGAAAATCAGCTTGATAATAATGCAATGATCAGGATAGGAATCATCAATATGGATTAGGATGAGAATAGGCTGATTCGAGTTGTATTTGAGAAGGTGCTATATTTACAACATTTTCTAATGAGGAAGAAACCAATAGTGAACAAGAAGAGACCGGTTAATCTTGATTTAGGTACTTTAAAATTTCCTCCTATGGCGATTGCGTCCATATTGCATAGGATTTCTGGGGTACTATTATTTATACTGTTACCCATCATGTTATATATTCTGGGGCTTTCGCTTCAATCAGAAGAAAGTTTTACCCAAATGAAAAGCATGATTGCAAACCCTTTTTATAAATTAGTGCTGTGGGCTTTTAGCGCGTCACTGGCTTATCATATTCTGGCTGGTATCCGACATATTATAATGGATATGGGGTTTGGCGAACATTTGGCAACAGGCCGACGCACTTCCATTTTAGTTATAGTTCTTTCAGTTATTTTGACAATTATTCTAGGAATCTGGATATGGTAACTAATGTCACTAGCTTAACAGGTAATGGGTTAAAAGATTGGTTGATTCAACGAGTTACTGCGATATATTTTGCAGCCTATTCCATTTTTTTATTGTGTTTTTTGATCAATCACCCAGATTTAAATTTTGAACAATGGCACCTATTGTTCACTAATACGCTGTTTCAAATAGCAACCGGAATTGGGTTGCTGGCATTGTCATTGCATGCCTGGATCGGAATTTGGACAGTGACAACGGACTATATGAAATGTACCGCTTTACGTTTGGCAGTACAAATGGTGGTTGTTCTATGGCTTCTGAGTCAGTTTATCTGGGGCTTAATGATTGTTTGGGGACAATAAGCATGACAATTCCACGTAATAAATTTGATGCAGTAATTATTGGCGCTGGTGGTGCTGGAATGCGTGCTGCGCTGCAGTTGGCCAATTCAGGATTAAAAGTAGCGCTGTTATCCAAGGTTTTTCCAACCCGCTCTCACACTGTTTCTGCCCAAGGGGGAATTACTGTAGCCCTGGGAAATTCACACGCTGATGACTGGCGTTGGCATATGTACGATACCGTCAAAGGCGCCGATTATATTGGCGATCAGGATTGTATTGAATACCTGTGTAAAACCGGCCCTGAAGCCGTTTATGAATTAGAGCATATGGGCTTACCCTTTTCACGTATGGAGAGTGGTAAAATCTATCAACGCCAATTTGGTGGTCAATCCAAAAATTTTGGCGGAGAACAGGCTGCACGAACAGCCGCAGCAGCTGACAGAACCGGTCATGCACTACTGCACACTCTGTACCAACAAAATATCAAAGCAAAAACACATGTATTCAGCGAATGGTATGCCCTTGATTTCGTCAAGGATGCTCATGGACGTATTTCGGGCGTTACCGCAATGAATATTGAATCTGGCGAAGTCGTGTTTTTCCAGACCAGAGTCTGCATCCTTGCGACTGGTGGAGCAGGACGAATTTATCAGTCGACAACAAATGCATACATCAATACAGGTGATGGATTTGGAATGGCTCTCAGAGCGGGAATTCCATTACAGGATATGGAAATGTGGCAATTTCATCCGACCGGTATTGCGGGTGCGGGTACTCTGGTTACTGAAGGATGTAGAGGTGAGGGCGGTTATCTGATTAATAAAGATGGGGAACGCTTTATGGAGCGCTATGCTCCTCGAGTAAACGATTTGGCTTCTCGAGATGTCGTGGCACGATCCATGGCTCTGGAAATAAGAGCCGGTAAAGGGTTTGATCCTAAAGGTATCGATCATGTCAAATTGAAACTTGATCATCTCGGCGCCGATCTGATTATGTCGCGCTTACCTGGTATTCGTGAGTTGTCCATGAAGTTTGCCGGAGTAGATCCGATTCTCGAACCCATTCCAGTCGTTCCTACATGCCATTACAGTATGGGGGGCATACCCACCAATATGCACGGTCAAGTGATCACCAAAACCAACGGTGAAGAACATTTGGTCGAGGGGTTATATGCTGTAGGTGAATGTGCCTGCGTATCCGTTCATGGCGCAAACCGTCTGGGCGGTAACTCATTACTGGATCTGGTGGTATTTGGACGGGCAGCTGGCTTGCATGTTGAAGAGTTATGGCAATCCAACCAATTGCCTGACATGCCTTACATCAGTGAAGACGATATTGCCGCATCAATGGTGCGATATAATCGTTGGGATCAATCAAAAGATGGTGAAAGTCCTGCAATCATTCGTGATGAAATGCAACGCGTCATGCAGGAAGATTTCGGTGTGTTTCGTACTGGTGACGTTATGGCTTCAGGATTAAAGCGATTACAGGCGCTTCGCGATCGATTGGCCCATGCTAAACTGGAAGATAAAAGTCATATCTTTAATACCGAACGAGTTACTGCGTTGGAATTGGACAATTTAATGGCAACTGCCTACGCTACTGCTCAATCGGCTATTGCCCGAACTGAGAGCCGAGGAGCGCACAGCAGGGAAGATTTTCCCGCTCGTGACGATGCGAACTGGATTAAACATACGTTGTATTTTGAGGAAGGCGAGGTACTTGATTATCGTCCGGTGAACACATCACCCAAATACGTTGAGCCCTTTGAACCGAAAGAACGCGTTTATTAAAGAGGATATATAATGACTGATAGTAGAAATGTGACCCTGTCGATATATCGTTATAATCCCGAGGTGGATGACAAACCTTATATGAAAGATTATGAGATAGCGATCCCGGTTAAAAGCGATCCAATGATTCTGACCTTGCTTGAGCGCTTGAAAGCAGAGCAGGATCCCTCAATCACTTATAGACGCTCGTGCAGAGAAGGGGTGTGTGGTTCTGATGGTATGAACATTAATGGAACTAATGGTCTGGCATGTATTACGCATTTATCTCAGCTAAATTCGGATAAAGTCGTCATACGTCCTTTACCCGGGTTCCCGGTGATACGCGATTTGGCCGTTGATATGAGTCAATTTTATCAACAATATGAACGTATAGAGCCCTATTTGCAAAATGATCAAGTGGCTCCCGCTCAGGAACGTTTGCAATCTCCGGAAGAGAGAGCTCAACTGGATGGGCTGTATGAGTGCATTTTATGCGCTTGTTGTACCAGCTCTTGTCCATCTTTCTGGTGGAATCCAGAAAAATTTGTTGGCCCTGCAGGGCTTTTACAGGCGAGACGCTTTTTAGCTGATAGCCGTGACACAGCGACGCAACACCGTTTGGATAAATTACAGGATCCATTCAGTGTATTTCGTTGTAGAACTATTATGAATTGCACGAATGTGTGCCCGAAGGGACTCAATCCATCGCAAGCGATTGCTAAAATTCGCACGCAAATGTTGACACAGGAAACTTGATATAAGAATCATCCCGGAATCGTTTAACCCGTACTGTTTCATTTGGAAACAGTACTTGCCGCTTTGAATGCAGTCAGAACGCTTGGCAACATGGCACAAAATAAATATTTGACCAAGTTGCTAATTCTTTGATTTGTATCAAATAAGCGGGTTAAAAATGACCGGGTAAACCCTTTGGAGAGAACAATGAGCAGTTCCAATCTGCAAAATGAATGGGCTTCTTCCTATTTGTCTGGTGGAAGTATGGCTTACGTAGATAGCCTTTATGAGGATTATCTTGCTGATCCGAATTCGGTATCGGACGATTGGAGGGCAATCTTTAGTGCATTGCCTAAAACCAATGGTGCGGATAGTGATGTATCTCATAGAGAAATACGAGAGTACTTTTTGCAGAATGCTGATAAGAAAGTAAGTCATGTCGTTCAGTCCGCTGATAGCCAACAATATCAGGTAGCCAATCTGATCAATGATTTTAGAGCTTTAGGCCATTTGGCTGCGGATCTCGATCCTCTTGGGATGGCAGAACGAACTCATGTTCCTCGGTTGGAACTAGCCTATCACCATCTTGCTGATGTAGATAAAAATCGCTCCTTTTTCGCAGGCACCAGTTTTAACGGGCCAGAAATGCCACTAGCAGAGCTGTACAAAGCACTTCGAGAAACTTATTGCCGTAGTATTGGTATTGAGTACATGCATATTTCCGATACGGAAGAAATTGAGTGGTTGCAACAGCGTATGGAGTCTGTTCGCGGGCGTCCTGTTTATAATTCTGAGAAAAAAGTAACAATTTTAAAAGACTTAATTGCTGCAGATGGTTTAGAGCGCTACTTGGGAACCCGATATGTGGGGCAAAAACGCTTTTCACTCGAAGGTGGTGATTCTTTAATTCCCATGATGAAAGAAATCATTAATAAAGCTGGCACAGATGGGGTTAAGGAAGTTGTGATTGGAATGGCGCATCGAGGCCGTCTAAACGTACTGGTTAACGTTCTGGGTAAAGAACCAGGCCAATTATTTCAGGAGTTTGAAGGAAAAGTTAAGTACGACCGAACTGGTGATGTGAAATACCATCTTGGTTATTCTTCTGATATTAAGACTGAATCAGGAGCTGTTCTGCATTTGGCTTTGGCGTTTAATCCTTCTCATTTGGAAATTATCGGTCCTGTTGTTGAAGGTTCCGTTCGTTCGCGACTGGAGCGACGTAACGATTTATTGAAAAAAGATTCTGTTGTTCCTGTAGTTCTTCATGGTGATGCTGCTTTTGCTGGTCAGGGTGTCGTGATGGAAACCTTTAACTTTTCTCAAGCCAGAGGGTACTCAACCGGTGGAACAATTCACATCGTTATTAATAACCAGATTGGATTTACCACAAGTAATCCATTGGACGCGCGGTCTACTTTATACTGTACTGATGTAGCGAAAATGGTCCAGGCTCCTGTGCTGCATGTTAATGGAGATGATCCTGAAGCGGTGGTATTTGCAACTCAAATCGCATTTGACTTTAGAATGAAGTTCAAGCGAGATGTCGTTATTGATTTAGTCTGTTACAGACGCAACGGCCACAATGAAGCAGATGAACCTGCGGTTACCCAGCCAATGATGTATAAAAAAATTAAATCCATGCGTCCGCTGCGCGAACTGTATGCTGAACGATTAATCAATGCAGGCATACTGACCCAAACTGATGTCAATCAATTTGTTGATTCATACAGAGACATTCTGGATCAAGGTAAAGCAGTAGTTGATGTCGTTCATGAAGATTATGAAGGGAAATATTCCATAGACTGGTCAGCTTATATGAATGCCAAGTGGACGGATAAAGCAGATACCACAATCAGCAAAACCGAGTTACAGACGCTGACAAAGAAGCTTAATGTGATTCCTGAAGGATTTGAGGTGCATCAGGTGGTTCAGCGCTTACTCGCTGAGCGTGAAAAGATGGCCAATGGAGAAATTCCCATGAACTGGGGTTATGCTGAAACCATGGCATACGCCAGCTTATTGCAAGAAGGTTATGGCGTTCGATTATCAGGACAGGATTGCGGTAGAGGTACCTTTGCTCATCGACATGCGGTCTTGCATGATGCGGCAACAGGTGATTCTTTTGTTCCATTGGAACAGATATCTACCGATCCCAAGCGGTCTTTCACTGTAATTGATTCTGTATTATCTGAAGAAGCCGTTTTGGCCTTTGAATACGGTTTTGCCTCATCTGAGCCGAACCATTTGGTCATTTGGGAGGCTCAATTTGGTGATTTTGCTAATGGAGCGCAGGTAGTTATAGACCAGTTTATCAGTTCTGGTGAGCAAAAATGGGGACGTTTATGTGGTCTCGTGATGATGTTACCTCATGGTTATGAAGGACAGGGACCTGAGCATTCATCTGCACGTTTAGAGCGCTATATGCAACTATGTGCCCAGCATAATATTCAAGTATGCACTCCAACGACTCCGGCTCAAATATTTCATTTGTTACGCCGGCAGGTAATTCGTAATTTTAGAAAGCCTTTGATTATCATGACTCCAAAGAGTTTATTACGCCATAAATTGGCTGTTTCTCCTTTGGACGATTTAACAACAGGCAAATTTTATACGGTTATTCCTGAAATTGATGATTTGACTGCCTCTAAAGTAACAAAAGTGGTGTTATGTTGCGGTAAGGTCTATTATGATTTATTGCAAATGCGGCGTGAAAAGAAGTTGAATCATATTGCCATAGTACGCATTGAGCAACTGTATCCATTTCCCAAAAAAGCATTATTGGCCGAACTGGACAAATACCCACAAGCCAATGAGGTCGTTTGGTGTCAGGAAGAGCCTCAAAATCAGGGCGTTTGGTTTTCATCTCAGCACAATATGAGAGATTGCTTACGTCCAGAGCAAACATTGCTTTATGCAGGTCGAGAGTTTGCTGCCGCTCCGGCAGTGGGCAGTCCGGCGTTGCATGCTCAACAACAAATTGCTTTGGTTGAGCAGGCTTTATTAGGTAATAAATAATTAAACACTATAAAACGAGAAGGTATAACCATGTCTATTGAAGTCAAAGTACCTGTTCTACCCGAGTCTGTAGCTGATGCAACGGTAGCTGCATGGCATAAAAAAGTGGGTGATAAAGTAGTCCGCGATGAAAACCTGGTGGATCTGGAAACAGATAAGGTCGTTCTTGAAGTTCCTGCTCCTGCAGATGGCGTACTTACTGAAATATTGTTTCAAGTGGGTGATACTGTTGGTTCAGGTGAGCTGCTTGCTAAAATTGCTTCAGGTACCGCCATAGCAGCTGCATCTCCAGTAAAAGAAGAGAGTGCATCAACAAAAGAACCTGTTGCAGCACACGAAGATAAATCGACCAGTCCAGTAGTTCGTCGCATGATGGCGGAACATGATTTGCAGCCAGGCCAAATTCAAGGTACTGGTAAAGAAGGACGGATAACTAAAGAGGATGTCCTATCTTACATAGAGTCCAACAGAGGAAAATCGGCACAAGCTGCTGAACCTAAAAAAGCGCAACCTGCAGTTGCAGCTCCTATGGGGGCTCGCGAAGAACGTCGTGTTCCTATGACTCGATTGAGAGCCAAAATTGCCGAGCGTTTATTAGAAGCACAGCATAATGCCGCAATGCTTACTACATTTAACGAAGTAAATTTGAAAGCGGTTATGGACATGCGTGCTCAATATAAAGACAATTTTGAGAAGAAGCATGGAGTGAAACTGGGTTTCATGTCATTTTTTACTAAAGCAGTAGTAGAGTCTCTGAAGAGATTTCCTGCTGTAAATGCTTCTATAGATGGTCAGGATGTTGTTTATCATGGATTTTATGATATAGGAATCGCTGTATCTACTGAAAGAGGATTAGTAGTTCCAGTGATTAGAGATGCTGATCAGATGAGTATGGCTGAGATTGAACTGGCTATTAATGATGCAGCAACCAAGGCCAGACAAGGTAAATTGTCGATGGAAGAGATGCAGGGAGGTACATTTACTATAACTAATGGTGGTGTATTCGGCTCATTGCTTGCAACACCAATCATCAATCCACCCCAGACGGGAATTTTAGGTATGCATAAAATTGAAGACCGTCCTGTGGTAGAAAAAGGACAAATTGTCATTCGTCCTATGATGTATGTTGCGTTGTCCTACGATCATCGTCTGATTGATGGCAAGGATTCCGTACAGTTTTTAGTAAGTGTTAAAGAGTTGTTGGAAGATCCGGCTCGTCTTTTACTTAATGTTTAACAAGCGCATTTAACAGCATGACCCGTGTTAACGGGTTTTGCTTTTTTAGAAAGGTAATCACAATGAATTTACATGAATATCAAGCCAAGCAATTATTCGCAAGTTATAATTTACCGACTCCTCGTGGTGAAGTGGCTTATAATGTTGAAGATGCATTGCAGGTAGCATCACAATTATCTACCCCCAGATGGGTTGTTAAAGCCCAGGTTCATGCTGGCGGACGAGGTAAAGCCGGAGGTGTAAAACTGGTTTCCACTAAAGAAGAGCTAGCAGCAGTAGCGAAGTCATTATTGGGAACTCATTTGGTGACTTATCAGACAGATGCTAAAGGTCAGCCAGTAAATTCAGTATTAGTTGAAGAAACCTGCGATATCGCCAGAGAGCTGTATCTTGGTGCTGTAGTCGATAGAGCGACTCGTCGTGTTGTGATTATGGCTTCTACTGAGGGCGGTGTTGAGATTGAAAAAGTAGCTGAAGAGACACCTGAAAAAATATTCAAGGTTATTGTCGATCCTTTAGTCGGAGTGATGCCGTTCCAATGCCGCGACACAGCGTTTAAGTTAGGTTTGGAAGACGACCAAATTAAACAATTTACCCACCTGATGATGGGATTAGGTAAAATGTTTGTCGAGTGCGATTTAAGTTTACTTGAGATCAATCCATTAGTTGTTACCAAAACAGGGCAGTTAATCTGTTTGGATGGCAAAATTAATATTGATGGAAATGCCTTATACCGTCAACCTAAATTGAAAGGCATGCGAGATACAACTCAGGAAGATGAACGAGAAAATCGTGCCAGCGACTGGGAGTTAAATTACATTCCTTTAGATGGATCGATTGGTTGCATGGTGAACGGTGCTGGATTAGCTATGGCAACCATGGATGTTATTAAATTGCATGGCGGCGAGCCTGCAAATTTCCTTGATGTTGGCGGCGGCGCTACTAAGGAACGCGTAAGTGAAGCGCTGAAAATCATTTTATCTGATGAGCACGTCAAAGGGATATTGGTTAATATCTTTGGTGGTATTGTTCGCTGCGATCTAATTGCGGATGGAATTCTTGCTGCCGTGAAAGAAGTGGATGTGAAAATCCCTGTAGTTGTCCGACTCGAAGGTAATAATGCTCAATTGGGTGCAGATATTTTAAATAAGAGTGATCTGAATGTGATTGCAGCGACAAGTTTGACCGATGCAGCCAAGAAAATAGTCGCGGCTGTGGCGTAATAACATAATTTTTATTGAGATAAATAGACAATTTAGAGTTGCTGGATCAATAGAACTGAATGTGGATTCATTATTCAAAATGAACGACTGATTGTAACAAAGATTAACCAGTCTTATTGATTTGGCAACAACAAAAAATTACGAGGTTAACAATGAGTGTTTTAGTTAATAAGCAAACCAAAGTATTGTGCCAGGGGTTCACGGGCAAACAAGGAACTTATCATTCCGAGCAGGCTTTAGCGTACGGTACGAAAATGGTTGGAGGTGTAACACCAGGAAAAGGTGGGCAGCTTCATTTGGGATTACCTGTATTTAATACTATGCGAGAAGCAGTTGAAGTAACTGGAGCTGATGCTAGTGTTATTTACGTTCCAGCGCCATTTTGCAAAGATTCGATCCTGGAAGCTGCTGATGCCGGCATTAAACTGATCGTCTGCATTACCGAAGGTGTTCCTGTACTGGATATGCTTCAGGTAAAAGTTTATTTGGAAAATAACACCGATGCCCGTTTGATTGGACCAAACTGCCCAGGGATAATCACACCTGGAGAATGTAAAATTGGAATTATGCCGGGATCAATACATTTGCCAGGTAAAGTTGGAATTGTTTCACGCTCCGGGACTTTGACTTATGAAGCAGTAAAACAAACTACAGACAAGGGTTTTGGCCAAAGTACCTGTATTGGTATAGGTGGAGATCCCATTCCCGGAACTAATTTTATCGATGCCTTGGCTCTTTTTGAACAGGATCCACAAACAGAGGCAATCATCATGGTAGGTGAAATTGGTGGATCTGCTGAAGAAGAAGCAGCTGAATACATCAAAGCTCATGTCCGTAAGCCTGTTGTTTCTTACATTGCAGGAGTGACAGCTCCTGCCGGTAAGCGTATGGGGCATGCTGGTGCCATTATATCTGGTGGTAAAGGTACAGCCGCAGAAAAATATGCAGCGCTTGAAGCTGCTGGAGTAAGAACTGTACGTTCTCCTGCTGACTTGGGTGATGCAATTGCCGAAGTAACTGGTTGGTAAACACCTTGGGTAGCAGCTGGATATTCGGCTGCTACCAACCTCTCTAAATGTCCAGGCTATAAATCGGGTAACGGCTCAACAGGTATTATTAGTATGGGGTCTTTACATAAAAGCAGCGTGATCTTTTCTCCTTTTCTCCTCTCGCAAAATAGTGATTCCCAAGCGTATAATTGAAACCAATCTTCATTTGGAATGGTGTGCTATGAGTAATTTTAGAAGTCTTGCGGATATAAGACGAGATTATGGTGAATTATGTTTGAGTGAAGAGTCTGCTCAACATGATCCTATCGCTCAATTTAAACTTTGGTTTGAAGAAGTGTTACAAAATGAAAAAAATGATCCTACGGCAATGATACTGGCAACTGTTGATGAGAACGGATATCCAGATACTCGAGTAGTTTTATTGAAGGGATTGGAGGATGGAAATTTTGTTTTTTACACGAATTATCAAAGTGCAAAAGCCATGCAATTGAACAAAAAACCTTATGCCGCGCTTAATTTTTATTGGCCTCAAATGGCAAGACAGGTTCGTATTCGAGGACGAGTTAAGAAGGTGAGCAGCGAGCAGTCTGATGCATATTTTTCTTCACGGCCTATTAAAAGCCAGTTTAGCGCTATAGTATCTCCTCAAAGTCAGGAAATTCAGAGTAGAGCCTCGCTAGAAACGACATTGAATGACTTAATTCAACAGCATGGGCAAGATCCGGTACTCAGGCCTGAAA
Source organism: Legionella sp. km535 (assembly GCF_003990085.1). NCBI lineage: Bacteria > Pseudomonadati > Pseudomonadota > Gammaproteobacteria > Legionellales > Legionellaceae > Legionella > Legionella sp. km535. Next base: position 21,351 of record NZ_RZGU01000022.1, read on the forward strand.
ATTGGGGGGGCTATATGATACTTCCAGATGAAATTGAATTTTGGCAAGGACGTGACAATCGATTACATGACCGAATCCACTATTATCGAGACGGAGCTCGATGGGGGATAAGAAGGCTTGCCCCCTAACCGGCAGAAATTGCCGGTGGCTGGAAATTTTCAGTTGCGAGCAACCAGGCTTAATATCAACACATAGTTAGAGTAGGTCGGGCCTTGGCCCGACAAAATCCATCTAGTTTTCCTGACTGACCAAATGTATTTGATGCGCCAAAACAAGCTTTATTAATCATAAATCAATTATTATTATGCATTATGGAATTGTTGGACCAAGGCCCAATATACACTTAACGTTCGGCACCTAAAGCGCATAACGTGGGCAAGGAAAGCAATTGGCAATAGATCCCGTGATTTGCCGTATCTTCCGGAACATTTTGTAATCGAGCTAAAACTCTGGATAAAAGTGGACACTAGATAGTGCTCCCAGGCTCATTCACTCAGTGTCTTCGTTTAGGGGCTGTTGACATTTCATTATGTTCAAGCCTACTTTCCGCGACTTGTTCGCGGAATCGATAGATCGTGCGCAAAACAAGAATATATTGCGCCTATAAAAAGTGAATTGGATCCCGCGAACAAGTTGCGGGACGTCGAAACTTGAATTGTCAACAGACCCTAGTAATTGTAAGTGTTTACTCAGATGATTTGGAAAGTAAATCAGCCATAATGTTAAAATAAACAACAGGTTAAAAAGTTGGCCTGATAGTTGCTTATTATATAGAAAATCAAAGAATAAAATGATTGTCGTTGATTTTTTATTTCCAGAGTAAAAAAGAATATTGTCAAGAATATGTAAATAATTTACCTGCGAAAGCATGGGGTTTTAAGAAGACGTAAAATTGATTCAAGTGTGATGATTTCATGTTCGTAGTGCATGTGAAATACTCACATAGTTTTAATGTAAACAACCAGGAGTAGAGTCAGTTGAATATAGGTCACTGTATATCAGATACATAGCTAGGGGATTATTATGAACGACACAACAGCCTTATTACCACATATTAAATTACGATTTAACATTGAACATCCAAGTTATGAAGAGTGTTATATCTTTGGTTATGAATGTGCACTTTCAGAAGTCGAAGAGGAAGATAATCCTTTCCGTGAAGGCTCTCAGGAAGCAGAACAATGGCTGGAAGGTTGGTGGGCCGGTACTTATGGGGAAAAACCTTTATTTGATATGAGTAGCCTGGATAGTGAAGAAACTATTCTTGATAAAGAAGTTGCTGCAAATGATCAACAGTATTGCCACAAACACAGTTTTATGTCTTTAGTCTTTGAAATTAGTGGTGCGATAGCTGCTTCAGCCATAGTTGGATACCAATTGCTTGAACTGGTAGCATAATGAATCGCATTCAATTGAAGAGCATGACTTAGTGCTTCTTCAATTGGGTAAGGACTGACGAAAAAATCCCTATTCAGGATTAATAATCTCTTTACCTACGCTCAGGTTGTTAATTTGAGGCCTGCTGACTATTGACTTGTTCAATTGTCATCAGACCCTAATTGCTGTCTCTTGCACGCAAATCTTACTTTTCTCCAAGATTCCATAATTGTGACTAAGAGTCAGACCCTAATCACGGCGAAATGGATTTAATCTTTAAATAATTTTAGAATCATCGATCTCATTCGTGCAGTTTCAGCAGGAATAAATTCTTTATAATGTTCGCTTCCTATATCAAGGCAAACGATCACATTGTCACCGAGACCTTTGAGTAAGTCGACTCCAGAAAGTTTGAGCAATTTGATGCGTGTGCTTATTTCGGCTGCCCAGGCATCCAGATAGCTCATTTCAGTGAATACAGGAAGAAAAATCTGGTTATTTTCTTCCAGAAACAAGACTACCGGGCTTTCGTCTTTTGAGTCATACTCTACAGGTATAATAAAATTTGCTTTTATAAATTCGAGATAGGCTTTATTTGCTTCTTTCATATTCCCGGAACTGTGGATCGCCTCTTTAACTGCCAAAATCAGACTGTTCATTGTAAATTTCATAAAAAAGAAACGATTATACCTGAGTCTGGTTTCTATCGCTAATAACAATCAAATCAAATCCAACTATGTGTTGAAATAACTGACAACAACAGTATAATGTACCTTTGTTTTTGTTAATTAATTGCCCATTATTTAAATAATTACGGCATTTGTTTGTCTTGTTTTTAAACAAGATGAACCATTCAAACCCTGATTTACCAGGGTAATAATCAGATTTTTGGCTAGCCCTTACGGGCATCAGGAAGAGTATCTCCAGCCGGCTATTTCAATGAAGACAGTCTGAAATGACATGAGCCCATTGGAAATTGGACTGGACTGTTATAAGTAGAGAGCTTATGAACAAAATGAATGCATCAAAAGTAGAAATGTATAACCGTAAAAACTATTTGGGGTTTGCATGGTTAGTTTGGGGTTTGGCAGCTGCTTTTTATTTTTCTGATTATCTGGCACGAGTTGCTCCCGGTGTAATGCATCGCTATTTGCAGATTGATTTTGGGATCAATGAAGCCGGTTTTGGCATATTGACCGCATCTTTTTATATACCCTACATTTTTATGCAGATTCCCGTTGGACTAACTGTGGATAGGTTAAGTATCCGATGGCTATTAACTATAATGTCGTTGGTAACTGCTTTTGGATGCTGTGTCTTTGGCCTTGCAGACGGATTAATGATGGCATCAATTGGTAGAATGCTCATTGGCTTCAGTGCTGCTTTTGCTTTTGTCTGCTCTCTGCGTTTGGCAACTTCATGGTTTCCTCCTACTATGCTGGGATTATTGGCTGGTTTGACTCAATCTCTAGGTATGCTTGGGGCTGCCGCCGGTGAAGCTCCTGTTTCTTTTCTGGTGAGTAATGTAGGTTGGCGGCACAGCATGTTAATTATTGCCTTTCTATTTATCGCCTTGGCAGGTTTGCTGTATCAGTTCGTGCAGGATAGGCCCGGATCTCAAAGGCATGAAGTACAAAAAGTGAATGGAATCAGCATCTTACAAAGTTTAAAAATCATCCTTTCGAGCCGTCAAACCTGGCTAAATGCTCTGTATGCAGGATTTTTGTTTGGCCCCACGGCAGTAATAGGAGAAGCGATTGGTCCCGCGTATCTCCAGTTTGGTCGTGGATTGGGCGCACATGCCGCAGCTTTCGCAACGGGCCTGATTTTCATTGGATGGGGTATTAGCGGACCTTTATCCGGTTGGTTATCAGACAAAATGGGACGGCGTAAGCCTTTAATGATTCTTTCAGCTTTATTTGGGGTTATTTTTACAACCCTGTTTGTTTTCTACCCATCAATGAATCAAAATACAGCCTATCTGTTATTTTTTGCTTTCGGATTAACTAACACGGGTGTCGCCATTGCTTATGCAGTATCTACTGAGTTACATGATAGAAATGTAGTAGGAACTTCTATAGCATTTACCAATATGACATCAATCTTTGTTGGCGCTCTGTTGCAGCCTTTGGTAGGTAGATTAGTAGATATGGTATCCGGCTCAAGAGCGTACAATGTAGAATCTTTGTTGCTTTCTGATTTTCAAGCCGGCCTGAAATTATTACCCTTATGCTCATTAGTCGCGTTAATTTTAGCCTTTACAATTAAGGAAACCTATTGTAAACCGGTACGATAAAAACGAAGGTTACTTTTCAGCTTTTTTAAGTCTCTTGATAATTGATTCAAGGGTTTTTAACGTCGAGCGACGTTGAGGTCGAAAATGATTTATACATCACGGAAAGTCTGGTTGGTAATTCAATCAGGTTTGTAGTGGATAGGTAAAATTCCTCGATAGAACACGTAATTTATATTCTCATTTCTGTATATAAAAAGCCTGAAGGCGAGATTTAATCTCACTTTTTTCTATAAGTTTCAATCTTCTTTTAATAGATTGTCGCACTCTTATATTATTTACTGCTATACTTTGCCCAGCGCTTTGCTGCAATAAAGTAACGCTGGTCGCAAACTAATCACATGGAGATAATAATGAAAAAACTTACAGGATTAATAATTATCCTGGCTGTTTTAGTCCTGGGCGGATATTATGGCATGGGAGTTCTTACAGAAAGAACCATTAAGAACAACGTACAAGTAATTAATCAATCTAACGGACTTTTAGCTGATATTGAGCAATACAATAGAGGCTGGTTTAGTTCTGATGCCAAAATAAAATGGCGTTTGCATGTTCCAGAGCGCGTTGTTAAAGATGCTGACGGTAAATCCCAAACAGTTGCAGCTCAAGACTATCAAATGGATATGCCGCTTGTTATTCACCACGGCCCATTTATTCTTGCTAATAAAAGTTTACGATTTGGTATGGGTTATGCTGAAACCGTATTTCCCTTTCCTGAGCAATACAATAAACAATTTGATGAGATGTTTTCTAAAGATTCAATTAAACCTCAGTTGGATTTAAGTATATTTGTAAACTACTTAAACCATAGTACGGTTGAATTGGCTTTACCGTCTTTCAAATTAATTTCAAAAGATGGAACCGGTAATTTTGATTGGATGGGTATGGAAAGTACCACCGCAATGTCTTCAAATTTGAATAAAATAGATGGCGATATTGTTGTCTCTGGTATGAAAATATCCAAAGATGATACTAAAGTCACATTGGGCAAAGTAACCAGTGAATTTGATTTACATCAAACTCCTGCTGGATTGTACTTGGGCGAAGCCAGTTTTTCCTTGCCAGCTTTTGATGTCGTTGTTAAAGATCAAAAAATGTTTGAAATAAATGAGCTTTCGTTGAGTTCTAGCAGTGATATAGAAGATAGTCTCTTTAGCACTCATTTTAACGCTGAGATAAAGTCTCTATTTGCTAATGGAAAGTCTTATGGTCCAGGACAGCTTGAGGTTTCTTTACGTAATCTTGATGCAGATGTTCTTGCCCGTATTAATCAGCAGGCAACAGCAATGCAAAATGGAACAGATGCTGAGCGTCAACAGGCGATGATGGCTATGCTTCCAGAATTACCTAAATTATTCACTAAGGGAGCTGAGTTTGAAATATCAACATTAAGCCTCAAATTACCTGAGGGTACTGTTGATGGCAGCTTGCTCGTTACTCTACCTAAAGGTGAAAGTACCAATCCTTTTGAATTGATTCAGAAAGTTCAAGGGAATGCTAAATTAAGAGTTCCCACTGCTGTAGTCAAAATGTTAATGCAACAATCAATAATGCAACAAATGGCAAATCAGCCTGAAATGCAACAAGCGCTGATTCAGCAGCTGCAAAGCAATAATCCTCAGACCAATTCAGCAGCTCCAACACCAGAGCAATTGGCTGCGATGCAGACTGAGAAGCAAATTTCATCTCTTGAGCAATCCGGGTTGATTACATTAGATGGCTCTGATTATGTTGTTGAAGTAAGTCTGGAGCAGGGTAAAGTCACAGTAAATGGCAAGCCATTTGACCCATCAATGTTAAAATTTTAAAACCTGATTAGGGGCTATTGGCATTTCATTATATTCAAGGCTACTTTCCGCGACTTGTTCGCGGAATCAATAGTTCTTGCGCAAAACAAGAATATATTGCGCCTATAAAGAGTGAATTGCATCCCGCGAACAAGTCGCGGGACGTCGATACTTGAATTGTCAACAGACCCTAGTACTGGATAAGCTTTTTACTAAAGCTTATCCCATTTTATAGTCAGAAAGGATTTTTTGAAAAAGCAATTGTTGATGGCAGACACATTAAATATTGAATTTTAATACAGTTTTTAATGTTCTGCCCTTGTCTCGAATTGCTCAATTCGGTAATATACTGCTTTTAAAAGGAGGAGCTAATAATAATGACAACAATCAGTAATGATGCAGGGGATACCACTGCTTCACTAGCCGAGAGCGTAACTCACTCAGTACAAAAATATTTTTCAGAGCTTAAGGGAACTGATCCTGTTGACTTATACCAGTTTGTACTTGAAGAAATTGAGACCCCTCTATTTCGCGCAGTTATGGAACACTGTAAGTACAATCAGTCCCGTGCTGCTATCATGCTGGGCATTAGTCGTGGAACATTAAGAACAAAATTACGACGTTATTTTGATGATAAATATGTTGGAACTCGTGATTAAAATCATTTGAATACAAAATAGGGAGCTTGGCTCCCTTTTTTGTTTCTGGAACACTGATCCTCTCCTAAGTCTCTATCCAAGGTTGGCTCTAAGAGATAATGAAGAACAATATATGTCATTTAATTCTGTTTTCTGCTATCTCTAATGGTCAATATTATTCAGGTCCCGATATCTTTTGAGATCCTGGATGATGAATGAGTTATTTTAAGGAAAAAGTAATGCAAAATGACCAGAATCGATTATTAATACTATCCAGTTTAGGTGGCGTTTTAGAGTTTTATGATTTTATTATCTTTGCATTATTTGCGAGTTATATTTCAAATGCCTTTTTTCCTGTGACTAATGAGCTTGTCAGCCTGTTAATCACATTTGCCACATTTGCTATAGGCTATTTGGCAAGACCGCTTGGAGGGGTGATTTTCGGTCATTTTGGCGATCGAATCGGAAGAAAGGTAGTTTTCACCATATCCATCCTGATGATGGCTCTAGCTACTTTGGGCATAGGGTTGATCCCATCGTATGAGCGAATTGGAATAATTGCTCCGCTGGCCATTATCAGCCTTAGGATCATTCAGGGGATCTCGATTGGCGGGGAAATACCTGGTGCAATAACTTATGTCAGTGAATCATATACTCAAAATAAAGGTTTTGCATGTGGCGTTATCTTTGGCGCATTAACTTTAGGTATTGTTCTAGGATCCTTAGTACACGCATTGACTATTTCGTTATTTTCTAGTGAGCAAATGCAGTTATTTGGGTGGAGAGTTCCCTTTGTTCTTGGTGGTATTTTTGGGTTGTTGAGTTATTTATTGCGTAAAGATCTGCATGAATCAGCACAATTTTTAGAAATTGAGAATAAAATTGAAAAATTTCCTATCATTACAGTATTTAAAGAGCAATTTATTATGGTTCTTGCCGGTACATTTTTGGCAGCAATGTGCGCGGTTATCGTGACTTCGTTATTTTTATTTATTCCTGCTTATTTCACAAAAGTTCTTCATTTGCCTGCCGATTCGTTTGTTTGGGAACGAACTTTAGCTATTGCGATGGGTTCAGCCATGAGTGTATTTTTTGGTTATTTAACCGATCGTATACCGGTAAGAAAATTAGTAATGGCTCTTGGAATCCTGACGACATTATGCGCCTATCCAATATTTTTCATTTATGTCTATTGCACTCAATTGTACCTATTGGCCTTTCTGGCAAGTGCATTTTTACTCGGTATATCAGCGGGAATAATCCCTAGATTACTGAGTGAACTATTTCCTACGACTATTCGATACAGTGGAATAGCAGTGAGTTACAATCTTGGCTTCGCTTTATTTGGGGGGTTAACACCATTTATCTCATTATCCCTGATTTATTATAGCGGCATTGCAACAATCCCCGCTGTTTATTTGATAGCAGTCGCTGTTATGTCAATTATTTCACTGATGTTGATTAAGAATAAAGAAAAAAGGACTCATCAAATGGGTTCGCAGTGCATCGCTTGAAATGAAACGTGTAGTAACTTTCTGGTAAAGCGGAATATCTATATTCATTCTGTTGAATTAGCCTTTCTGTGCTTCCCACTTTCGTGAAGACAGAATTCAATATTGTACATGGCTAGAGAGCGGAGCTGTGTATGCGGTAAGATTATTTGGGGTTCCTTTCAGGAAGGTACGAAATTTCCCAGCATACCCTTATAATTCTTTACCAGTCTAGGTTTTAGCCAATAAATTGATTTTTCCGTTGGGTATCTTATTTAGTATAAGCTATTGTAAATTAAGACTTTCCTTTTTGTTTTAAAATTCATATTATCCAATCAAGTTAGTATTTTGGACCTTTCTGTTATATTCCCCCAAAAGTGCGTATAATTTGCTCATTTTCAAACGAAAAACTACCGGAATACTAGTAATGGGTTTTTACGAATTAATTGGCAAACAATTTAGTGAATTAAACCTCGAAATTGATTTTAAAAAGTTAGATGTCCTGGAATATATGGTGCTTGAAAGAGGGGGATGCTTAAATGCTCTGAAAGGTATGCCACTTAAATGTGTTTTTTTAAGCGGTCACACAAGTAATGTGCACTTTGAAGATGGTTATCAGCGCTCAAGCATTCAGCTTGGTTTTCATAGTAAAGTAGATGAAGTAACGGAACGTCGTTTGAGAGATTCTCTCAGGAAAATCCGGCCTAAATTTAGTCAAATTTATTGTCTTTGAGAATTTCATCATAAATTTTTGCCATGCGCTGCGCTGCTTTAATATCAGCAATATGTTCATTTTTATGATTTGCTTTTTCCATACCCACTAATGGCAAAAAAAACACAAAATTTTTATTAAGGTCGGGTATTTTTGTATCCAGAGTATCTTTTTGTTTTGGTATCTATAGCTAATAGTTCTTTATAGTTATGTCTCTTGAGCAGTATAAACAGCGCACAATTGCCATTGCCAAGGGGATATATAAACCTAAAAAAGATGAACCAAAAATTTGGTTCACGTCAATGAAGTCAGTATGCGAGAGACGCCCATGCCCTTTGGCTTCTTTTGGTTTACGGCTCTCATCAAATGATGCGCTGAGTGTGGGCTCTTCTGGGGCAGTATTATTCTGTTCCGCCTTTGGATATTTGTTTTGTAGTCTAGTGGCCTTATCCCCTTTGCCAAAGATAAGCCTCTTTAAATTGGATACAGTGATTTTATGCTCGACCAGTGCGCGAAGAATCCAAGAGGCTAGTTTAATGCACCCAATGACAAAGGGTTTTGTTCCCTCGGGTAAATTTGATGCGTGCACCAAGATCCTCCAGTGATTTTTCAATGACGATGGGTAATTCTTTGGCTGGTGTCATTAGTAACCCTGCTCCTCTTAAAGGCAGCAAGGTTAGTTAGCCGTCGTAATAAAATCAATAGGTTGTGGTGAAAATAATCAAACAATGTTTTTTTGCTGCAAAGTCACCAATAATGGCAACCTATTGACATTGTATTTTCATTAATTGAGCTTTTTATTTGTTGCAACCTATTGATGATTCCTCGCCAATCTAAATCACTCATTAACTTATCAGACTGACACCCAGTTGCCAGCTCCATTAACTCTTGCTCATCACGCTCAAGAGTCTTCGCAAGTTGAACAAGTCGCTTTCCATACTGTTGTCGTGATTCAAGAGAAAAGGAAGCGTCTTTTGATTTGTGAGATGAAGCAAAGTCTATTAATACCGGACAAGGTTTTGGACCTTCTCGAAGCAATATATTGGGGTTCATCAGATCGCGATGTGCAAAACCTGCCTTATCAAGAATTTCCAAGCCAGAAGCCAGATCAATAGACAGATCGATAAGATTAAGACATTTTTCCAGATTATGCTCTTTAGCTTGCTGCTCTCTACAGTATTGTTCGAAAGGATAGCCATTAACGTACTCGTACATTAGTCCCCATTGATTGAGCTCTTTAATAAAAGCCAAGCCTTTCACTCCAGCAATGAAGCGACTTTGAGGAATTGAGCTAATCGCTGCGAATATTTCATAGCATCTATTGAATGACTTATGCATATCAATATCCGATAAAGGGCTAACTAATATACATTCGTCAGCGATTACACGCCGAGGGTCTAAGGTAAATTGCCTTCCTTGCTTAACATTACCATGCATTAATCGATCTAATTTTAAAGCAAATTTTTCGTAAGAAGAGAAAACCAAATGGACTTGCCCCATATTGCCCCTGCCAAGCAATTTGTCTTCAGGGAAGGTTTCCACAGCAAAAACAGGAGGCAGGACAGTATTTTCTTCTTGCATCTTTAGAAATTGAGGAAAGTTATCTAACTGAATTTCCCCATTTTCTCCCAGCAATGGAATACTTAATTTTTCTAAGGGAATCCATTTACGGCGTGTTAACAGATAACCGTTTGACTGATATTTGTATTCAAAATGTGAATCAGGGTAATAACTTGAAAATCCTTCATTGTTAATTTGTAATTTGGCTATTTCATCAGAGCTAAGAAAGATTTGTTTGTCAAAGTGAAGTTCCATGGGTACAACAGGCGATTGAACTATGTCTGAAGTGCATTCATTTTTTCGCCGCGTAATTAAATAGCGTTGGCCAGGTTGAGAGTTGTATTCAAAATAAGAATCAGAATAATAGTTAGAAACTCCTTTCGCATTTATTTGCATTTTTGTCATGTCATCGAGTGACATCAGTATTGGTTTATCAAAAGGAAGGTCTATAGGTTCTTGGAGATTAGTATGCGAATTAAAAAAGCCTTGATTAGTTCGACCTGATTGATGCGATTCTTCTTTCTTGAACATAGTGGTTACTCAGTCAATTTATAAGTCAGAAATTATACACCTCTGGCATTAACTTGATCAATGAGTTTTATTTTAAATCTGAGGTCGCTTCTGCTGAGTGAAATGCCTTAAATCCTTTCATTGGCTTAGTGATTTTTTTTACAAATCGTCGAGTAACCACCCCTCATTGCTGAAGGGCAGTCCTCTAAAAACCTTACGTAAAAGCGAGCAATCAAGTGTAAGATGCATATTAATGGCCCGATGCAATCAATTGTCATCCAATAACCAGGCTAGAAAATATGAATTTCATCCTAATTAAAATGTTATAATTTACATGGAGTTATAGAATTATTAGTAACAGATCTAAAAATAAATTTACTGGCTGCAGCCTAGGTTACCAAAGGGTTATAGGCATGCTGCGGGAAATTTCGTACCTTCCTGCAAAGAACCCCTATTTGTGATCCGATGTTTCGAACCACAACACTGTCTTTAATTGAATGGTTTAATTTGTAGTAGAGCACTCTAGAAATTCAGTATCCCATAACTGATCGCAGTCATTTACGGGATACTAGGCAATGTCCCTAAAGTTATTTTAGCGTTCCCAGACCTAATCTGAGCACGGATTTTTCAGATTATTTCGATCTGCCTCCTCTCCCGCGCTAGGAATTTGATTAGTATGATGATGTTTTTTCGCGGGATGAGGGTTGGGGAGAGGGAATGGAACAATCTGTGTTAAGACAACGAGCCCGCGATTTAAGGAAAAATAGTACTGATGCTGAGAGGCATCTATGGTACTATCTTCGAGCGAATAGACTTGAATTTAAACTCAAGAGACAAGTACCAATAGGCGAATATATCGTTGATTTTGTCTGTCTTGAAAAACGACTGATTATCGAGATTGATGGTGGTCAACACATGGACAATCAAATGTACTATACGAAGCGTACTGATTGGCTAAAGACACATGAGTTTAAAGTGTTGCGCTTTTGGAATCATGATATCTTTCAGCAAACGCCATCAGCCCTCGACATCATCATAACTGCTCTAATTTAAAGCCAATAGTATACTCACAAACATCACTCCAGTGAGGTACATTCTGGCTGTTTTATCATATCTTGTGGCAATTCTTCTAAAACGCTTAATTTTTTGAAAAAACGTTCAACAATGTTCCTCTTTCGACCAGTTGTTATAACGATTATAAACACTTTTCCAATTACCGTAGTCCGCCGGTAAGTCTCGCCATGCAGCCCCAGTTCTAAGCATCGAGCATATTGCCTCCATAAACAACCGATCATCCTTACCATGACGTCCCTTGGGTTTTGGAAGCAACTTTTCTAAACGACACCGCATCTCATCGTCAATGACCATCCTTGACATTCCCTCTACCCAACCCTCATCCCGCGAAAAAGCATCATCTACTCAAATTCCTTGTGCAGGAGAGGGGGCAGATCGAAATAATCTGAAAAATCCGTGCTCAGATTCGGTCTGGGAACGCTAAAAAAACTTTAGGGACGTTGCCTATTAAATGTGATCTATTTATTCTGCAAACATTGAGCTGACGGACTCTTCAACATTCACACGTTTTATTGCTTGCGCTAACATATCAGCAAGGCTGACAACCCGAATTTTTTCACAACTTTGGGCCTCGGATGATAAGGGAATGGTGTCAGTCACAACCACTTCATCAAGACAGGAATGGCGAATATTTTTTACTGCAGGACCAGATAATACTGGATGTGTAATATAAGCTCGGACGCTTTGAGCCCCATTCTTTTTAAGCTCATGTGCAGCGGAACACAAGGTTCCTGCTGTATCCACAATATCATCTACGATGATGCAGTTTTTACCCGCTGGTTCACCAATAATATGCATCACTTCTGATTTATTAGGACCGCTTCGGCGTTTATCTATGATGGATAATTCCGCGTCATCAAGTCTTTTAGCGACAGCCCTTGCTCTTACAACACCACCAACATCAGGCGAGACAATCATGATATTGTTCAGGTTTTGTTTTGTTATGTCTTCAATCAGTATGGGTGTTGAGTAGACGTTATCAACTGGCATGTAGAAGAAGCCTTGAATTTGATCGGCATGTAAATCAACCGTGAGGACACGACATATTCCTACCGATGCCATCATGTCCGCAACGACCTTTGCTGTAATTGGAACGCGCGCGGAACGGACTCGTCTGTCCTGGCGGGCGTAACCAAAATAAGGAACTACCGCAGTAATACGACCAGCTGAAGAGCGTCTCAGGGCATCTGCCATAGTCAGCAGTTCCATGAGATTGTTATTCGATGGCGCGCAGGTTGATTGAAGAACAAAGACATCTTTCCCACGGACGTTTTCTAATATTTCGACCATGGTTTCACCATCGCTAAACGTACCAACAGTCGCTTGACCAATAGGTATTTGCAAATGGGAAGAGATTTTAAGCGCCAATTCAGGGTTAGCATTCCCGGTAAAAATCATCATTGTGGACATGTGTAAAAAGCCTTAGATTTAGGTTAATCGCTTAACTTAAACACATAGCAGAAGACAGCCAGAAAGATATTATTATTATTTGAGCGATACGAGGTACGCATCCTTCCAGGGTATCTTCTGCCGTCTGTTTACTTGTACCTAGATTCAACTTCTTATTCTAGGTTGAATCAACAAGAAAGTGGCAGGGGTGCTAGGATTCGAACCTAGGTATGCAGGGATCAAAACCCTGTGCCTTACCGCTTGGCGACACCCCTAAAATTTGTAGATTCTCACATCATCCATGAGATAATATGTAACTGTTATCATCCCTGCAATGTGCTGCGTATTTTGCAGTGGTTTTTCAGTGATGTCAACTTCAGAAAGCAAATAATTTATTAAATTTGAATTCAAGTGACTTTTTAAGCTGTTTATCGCAGCATTTATGTGTCGGACTGACCGATAGTTACCCACAAAGTAGATTGTTCTTTGCGGGTAATTAAAAATTTTATGCTGTTACAGTCCAGTTTTTTATTACAACTTTAATCATAACACCATTTCCTTCCAGGCGTATCATGCTGGGAAGATCAATGCCTTTCACCGAAGTATATTTCGTGAAATCAATGGTGTATCCACTTTGTCTTAATTGAACCAGGTGATTGTATTGGTCATGTTTCTCAGATTGAACCCCTCCAGGAGCAGGTAATCCTCTAACCCAGTAGTACAGGTTGTTTACTGGTAGACGAATTCCAGTTTGTTTCAGGAGTAATTCATCTGCATTGCTGGAGCTTGATGTTTTAGGTCCATCCTGGAAGGTTACTGTGTCGCCATTTTTGTTAATCAGTACCGTACCACCGCCTAAAGGTCCCATTAATCGAATCTGGTATGAGCCTGGCCCATGCTGTACCCAATTCATGGTTGCTGACCATCCTTTTGTTTTGCTTTTGGCCGCTAAAGCTCCTTTGATGTCCCAGGAAGAAACGGTTGCGGTTTCTGCTTTACGCTCTGCAAGAGGAATCACTTTATTTGTTGGCAGTTCTTCAGCAGGACGTGGGGGCGCGCATGCGGTCAGTAAACAAATAGACACAATCGCACAACGTTTTAATGCATTCATTGCTCACCTCAATTCCATTTCTATAGTTTTTCAATTAACAATACGCTAGACTGCATTTATATGCAATCGGTGTAAAAAAATATGAAACAAAAAGCAATATACCCCGGCACATTTGATCCTGTAACTAATGGCCACATTGATATAATTTCTCGTGCCGCACGTATTTTTCCTGAACTTACAGTAGCAGTGGCCAGCAATAAAACGAAACGTCCTTACCTGGCTCTTGAAACACGAATTCGGTTATTGGAGGAAGCTGTTGGCCATTTACCTGGTGTTCAAGTCGTAGGCTTTGATAGTTTGTTAATTGATTTTGTTCTTGAACAAAACGCTGGAATTATTTTACGCGGTTTACGTGCTGTATCTGATTTTGAATATGAATTTCAATTGGCCGGTATGAATAGAAAGCTTTCTAAAGAGGTGGAGACTTTATTTTTAACTCCTTCTGAAAATTTGATGTTTATTTCATCAACTTTGGTACGAGAAATCGCTGCCTTAAATGGTGACGTGTCTCAATTTGTGCCTCCCGGCGTCGTTAAAGAATTAAATAAGAGGCGTAATGAAACTCAGATCTAAATGGTTTAATGGTTTACTTCTTTTAATTTTTAGTGCAACACCAGTATCCTCCAATACCCTAGCCATTCAACCACCTGGTTATGCCGTAGCCAGCGCTCATCCTTTGGCCACTAACGCTGGTCTGGAGATTCTGGCTGCAGGCGGAAATGCGTTCGATGCCGCGGTTGCAGTGACTGCAGCTTTGGCGGTGGTCGAGCCTTATCATTCAGGATTAGGTGGCGGTGGATTCTGGTTATTGCATCAGGAGCGTACCCATAAAAATCTGTTTATCGATGGGCGAGAAGTTGCTCCAAAAGCAGCATCAAAGAATATGTATCTGGATCATGATGGCAATGTTAAACCTGGATTATCATTAAATGGCGGGCTCTCAGCAGCAATTCCTGGTGAGCCTGCAGCCATGGTTTATATCGCCAGGAATTTTGGGCGCCTTCCATTAAGTCAAACATTGGCACCTGCTATTAAATTAGCGAAAGAAGGATTTCCCGTTGATGAACAATTTATTCAGTTCTCAACGATGTTTGATCGCATGGATCAATTAAAAAAATATCCAGCGAGCGCCGCTGTTTTCTTAAAGAACGGTCAACCTTATGCTCTTGGCGACAAGCTGGTGCAAACTGATTTGGCCAATACACTAAAACTTATAGCAGAGCATGGCGAAAAGGGATTTTATCAAGGAGAAACGGCACAGCGATTGGTTAAGGGCGTTAATGCCGCCGGGGGAATCTGGACTCTTGAGGATTTGGCTCAATATCAAATAAAAGTAAGAGAGCCTTTAGTGGGCGCCTATCATAATATGCTTATTATTACGGCCCCTCCGCCATCAGCAGGAGGCGTTGCATTATTAACCATGCTCAATGTTTTATCCCATTTTCCCTTGGCGACCTACACCAAAATCCAGTGGATACATTATGTTGTTGAAGCAATGCGATTGGCCTATTGGCAAAGAGATCAGTTTTTAGGGGATCCGGATTTTGTAACCATTCCTGTCGATAAATTAATCGGTGCTGAAAATGCGAAGTCATTAAGTACTTTAATTTCACCTGATAAACCGATATCGAGCAAAGCATTAAAAGGAGAAACCCCATCGAAGTCGAATACAACGACTACTCATTTTTCCATTATCGATGGTGAAGGCAACCGTGTTGCAGCAACAATGACAGTGAATTTTATTTTTGGTTCCAGTGTGGTTGCTGAAGGAACGGGAGTGTTGCTTAATGATGAAATGGATGATTTTTCAACTAAAACAGGAGTTGAAAATGTTTTCGGGATTGTGGGCAGCGATAAAAACGACATCATGCCCGGTAAAAAACCCTTATCCAATATGACACCTACATTTCTTGAATTACCAGGACGTGTTGCTATTTTAGGTACTCCTGGCGGAAGTAGAATCCCTACTATGGTATTAATTGCCTCATTACTGTTTAACGATGGATATGGGGCGATTAGTATGGTTTCCGCCATGCGTTTTCATCATCAATATTTACCTGATTTGGTTCAATTTGAGCCGGAAACGTTCCCGAAAGTTATCCAGGAAGGTTTGAAGGCTATGGGCTATCAATTAAAACCGCTGGATCAAAATTATGGTGATATGCAAGCGATTACCTGGGATAAAGAAAAAAATGTTTTGATTGCCGCATCGGATCCCAGAGGCATTGGTTTATCAGCGAAAGTCGCAACTACTCCCAAAGGTTATGGCGTGAACTATTAATTTGCTTTTTCTCCGATCAGTTCTTGAATAGCAAGGTAGGTTTGTTGAATCAGTTCGTCTTTATTCTCAATGCTAAAATCTGAAGCCTTGATAGGTTTTCCGATATGAATTTCTGCTTTCTGATTCAGATTAATCTGAAATGAGCGGGCTGGTAGAATATCAAAAGCGCCTCTGATGCCAATAGGGATTATCGTCGCTTTTGCTTGTATGGCAGTAATGAACGCCCCTTTTTTAAACGGAGCCAGTTTGCCGTCTTTTGAGCGTGTGCCCTCAGGGGCAATCCAGATAATAATTCCACTTTCCATGAGTTGTTGTGCATAGGCCAGATCTTTAATCGCCTGATATCTGTTTTTTCTATCGACAAAAGGAAATTCAGCGGCTTTCATTCCTTTCCCGAGCAAGGGAATCCTGGACAATTCTTTTTTGGCCAGCATACGGATGGAGCTGTTAGGAAAGGCTTTGAACCCCAGGGGGATGTCGTACGCACTGGAGTGATTGCACATCAGAATAGTTGCCTCTCCAGCGTTGGGTTGTACATTAAAGTGATTGATGACCTTGTAATCTACTTTTACTTTATTTAATAACTGATCTATCCAATGATGAATGGTTTTGTCTACCCAGGGACGCGTAGGTGTGCTGAAGTAGTATTTAAATATAGAACGCAGACTCACTACTGTTGTGTAAAAAAATAACGTAATGACTATCCAGGCGGTTCTTAATCGGCTTATTTTCATTATCATGGTTTTTGGTTTATTGATGGGCAATCATACAGCAAGCCAATTAAAATGCCTAGATGAATTATGGACACTGATTGTGTCCAATAACCGCGTGCAATCAAGATGTAAATAAACGTCCTAATCGTGATAACACATTCTGATCTTCTGCTTCTATGTTATGGATATTAAATCCTTCTGACATGACGCGTTTATCATGCCATCGTTCTTCCATCCACATAGTGTATTTTTCAGTATTTAAAAAAGCCATATTCTCTATTTCATCCCGAACAGCGTGACGTCTTTCATCGTTAGCTAGTTCATAATAGCGTAAACGGTAGTAAGGATTTTCTGGCATGAACTCCGCCGCTTTTTTAAAGTAGGGAAGAGCATCCTGGCTGCTGCGAGTATAAAAATGGAATAGATCTCCCTTGATATAACAGATTTTACCCAGAACAGCTCTAATCTCTTTTGGGGGTTTCTGTTCATTACGCTTAATGAATAAAGAGAGGTTTTTATGTAATAACCGGAGCTCTTGCTGAATGGTGGGTAGGAATTCCCTGCGTACAGATGCTGCATCATTAAAATTGATGGGTACCCGGATTTTTTCAATCAGGCAGCCAATTTTACGGATTAACAGCTCATTAAATCGCTGCTTATGTTGAGGTACATTTTTTGATAAATTGCAGTTCATTAATATTTTTTGAGCTTCATTTAATGAATCGAGATTTGCATCTTGAACATCAGGATGCATTTTTTTATCGATTTCAATCAGAGTGCCTGCATAGTCAATCGTTACAGCGACTAATGGGTTATCCTGGGGGGTGATTCGGGCTATTTGCTCGGCAATATGAACGGATTGTTGGGCTGTTTCTTTTGCCGAAGGAAAATTCATCAGGTCTAATTCTGCTCTGACTCTTCCCTGATTTTCTGTCAATTCGGACAGTAAATAATTTTTTAATCGATTCAGATTATTTTTATCGAATGTAATCGTGTCGTGAGACTCGAATAATCTTCTTGCCTCTTTGAAGTTTCGATCTTTAATGGCTTCATTAAACAGATAGGTAATCCATTCTTCCTTTAAAATAATTTCCTGCATTGAATTATCTTGATCCAGGATATCCGGTGCAAGTTTTATTGCTTGTGCCAAGTGGTTTATAAAATGTGTTCCGAACAGTAATCTGGTGATGGGAGACCTGCTTTTTTCTTTTTTTGCATCCTCCAAATAGGATTGAGCCACAGACCGTCTTAATTCGGAATCAGGATCCAGATGAGTTAATTGTTCGGAAGGATTTAAATAATCTTTAATGTAAGCTACTGATTTATTTTTATCTTCACTTTGTGGTGACAGAACCAATATGTTCAGGAGTTCAATTGCGTTGTGTAAGGCGTTATATGTGGTGTGTTTTGTAGATAAATAGAAGTTAATATACTGTTCTGGAAATTGATATTTGATGTCTTTGTGCCAGTTTAATGCATCGATATAATGCTCTTGGGTCACCAGATAGGTTGCATAATATTCTGCAAAACGACTATTGGTTAAGCATTCCCTGATTGTAAGACGTTGACGGCGATCATGTAATCCATTGATGGCACTAGAAATCACATGTTCATCCTGAGCATCAATACCAGAAACTAATTGGTACAACTCATCGTTGATAAAGCTGGTAAATGTTTGGCCAAAGGAGTGAGCTGCATGGAGAGGTGAACCCCATCGAGTGATTTGATCTGAGTGAGTAATGTAATAACTTAAGAGCAGTTCCTGCAACTCCGCCGAATTTTTGTTCTCTCTTCGTGTATTCAGTAATGATTCAAATCGTTCAGACAGGATGGGAGGAGCAAAGTTAAATTGATTCTTTGTGTGAAAGCCTTTCAGATAACCTTGGTAGGCAATCTTGGCCAGAGTCATTTCTACTTTATTTGCCTGGCAATGATTTTCAAAACCCAGCCAGCCTTTAACGGTCTGAAATAAAGACTGTAACCAATTGACTCGAAACACCTGTATTCCATCAGTATATAACTGGCTTATAGGGTGGTTTTTTATATTTTTCCAAAAAGTCCAATATTCTGCTTCATCTATGTCGTAAATTATAAAATCAGGGCGATATACTACCCCTCTGTCTTTATAACGTCTGACAATAGGGCTTCCTAATCTGATACGCAGCATTAAGTACCTTTATGAATTTTTAAAAGAGCTGCATTTTACAGGAAATTAACTTGTTGTTCAAATTGTTTGTAATTTGGGTTTGATTTATTCATTTCAAATGGTTATGCGAAGCGATGTTCCGGTTGGCAGTTAGGACAGAATGCTGAATGACGTCCAGCAATCACGATGCTCTCGATGATGGAGGCACATTGATAACAAGGCTGCTTTTTTCGACCGTATACTTGCAGTGCTATGCTGAAATAGCCTGGTTTGCCATCGAAGGTATAAAAATCTTTTAAAGTGGTCCCCCCTGCTGCTATAGCTGCTTCCAATGTTTTTTTAATATGGGCAGTCAACGAGTTTAAGGTGTTTTCTGGTATGTTTTTGACTGGGGTTAAAGGATGCAATCCAGTCAGATACAGGCTTTCAGTCGCGTAGATATTACCAACACCGACGACTATTTCATTGTTCATTATGAACGATTTTACCGGTTGATTTTTATTCTGAGCTCTTTGATGTAAATAGTTGGGGTTAAAATCCGCAGAGAGAGGCTCAGGTCCTAAATGACTCAAGAGTGAGTGTTGATGCGGATTATCTTCTATGTACAAGAACAAACCAAAACGTCTGGGATCACAGTATCTCAGCATCAAACCATTCCCTAAGAGCATGTCAATATGATCATGTTTTTCTGCTTTTGTTCCATCGGGCACTATTCTTAAGTGACCCGACATCCCAAGATGCACCAGTAAATAGCCTTCGTTAAGATGAATCAATAGATATTTAGCTCTTCGTGTGATGGCAATTATTTTTTTACCGACACACAGTTCGTTCATGTCCGCAGGTACTGGCAATCTGAGAGAGGCATTGCGAACGTGAATATTATTGATCGTTTGACCATCCAGATGGGGTTTTATTCCTTGTTTTGTGGTTTCAACTTCGGGTAATTCTGGCATTATTTTTTATCATCATGCTCAATGATTCGTCCTTCTTCCTTTTTAGATGATTCACTAGGGAAAAAATACTGTTTTGCCAAGGCTACAAGATATAAAACTCCACCGATTACCACGCCCCAGATAGCAACATAGAAAAACATAAATAACAATCCAACAACAATAGCGATGCCAACTCCAATCGCTATAAATGGGATAAAATTTTCAAAAACCTGTTTTAATTTATCGCTCATGACTTCATCCAGAAGAAAGTTATGTGTTAATTATCGACTACTTAATCAAATCATGCAACGATATCAATTAAAATGTGTTATCATTACACTATATGGATATAATGTTTTTAAACTATTACTTCCAGATTGTGGATGTATTATTATTTTGTTACCAATTTTTATTTAAAGCGGGGTTCCTATGGTTTTCGGATATTTAAACCTGTCCTTTTGGGGGTATGTTCTTGCAACTTTAGTTTTAACGCAAATAACTATAGCTGCAGTAACCATATATCTCCATCGCAACCAGACGCATCGAGCGTTGACATTGCATCCAATCATCAGTCATTTCTTTCGTTTCTGGTTGTGGTTAACTACAGGTATGGTTACCGCTGATTGGGTTGCTATACATCGTAAACATCATGCCACTACGGATGTTGAGGGTGACCCTCATAGTCCTGTAGTATTAGGCATTAAGAAAGTATTTTGGCAAGGGGCTGAACTGTATCGAGCCGCACGAAAAGATCGGGATATGGTTGCGAAATATTCACACGGTACCCCTGACGATTGGCTGGAGCGTCGTGTTTATTCCCGTCATTCCGCCAAAGGCATTATGTTGATGTTGTTCATCGATTTATTTTTATTTGGTGTTCCTGGATTAACCGTCTGGGCAATTCAAATGATTTGGATCCCATTGTTTGCCGCTGGAGTCATTAACGGTATAGGACATCATTGGGGATATAGAAATTTTGAGTGTCTGGATGCCGCAACCAACATCATTCCCTGGGGATTTTGGATCGGTGGTGAGGAATTGCATAATAATCACCATACTTTTGCTTCATCAGCCAAATTTTCTGTTAAGTGGTGGGAATTTGATATTGGTTGGATGTATATTCGCATACTGTCATTTTTAGGTTTGGCTAAAGTTAAAAAATTGCCACCAAAACTGGCTATGGAAGAAGGCAAGCTGCAAGTGGATATAGATACAGTTAAAGCAGTAATTTCCAATCGCTTCCAGGTCATGTCCAATTACTATAAAGCAGTAATCAGACCGATACTCAAGCAAGAAAAGAGTCAAAGTATCGAGACTAAAGAAGATAAAAAATTGTTTCAACGTGCTGGCCGATTACTCCGCCGTGAAGATAAGTTATTGACAACCAAGGCAAAAACACGATTGAATCGGCTTTTGGAAGCTCGTGAGCAATTGCGAGTTGTTTATAGCTACAAACAATCCTTACAGAATGTATGGATGAAAACTGCTACTTCACAAAAAGAATTGATCGATGCGCTACAGCAATGGTGTCGTCAGGCTGAAGAGTCTGGGCTTGAAGTATTAAGCCAGTTTGCTCAACAGTTAAAGGGTTATGTTCCCGCTTACGCTAAGTAGTATTTAATTAAGAGTGTGGTGTTATAAACCACACTCTTTTTCAGATCCAGAGACTATCTCATTGAGTTATGAAACTCATCATCAAATTTAGGGGCTGTTGAAATTTCATTATATTCAAGCCTACTTTCCGCGACTTGTTCGCGGAATCGATAGATCGTGCGCAAAACAAGAATATATTGCGCCTAGAAAGATTGAATTGGATCCCGCGAACAAGTCGCGGGACGTTGAAACTTGAATTGTCAACAGACCCTAGTTATTACAAATAAAATCATTTGGAAACACTACTGATATACTGTTATTGGAACCATTCAAAACAACAGTGCCGGCTTTTAATATGCATTGACCAATTTGAGGGCTGTTTTTAGCGTTCATATTCGGGAGTGTATAGAACTGGGTAGCGCTAATGGTATAAGGTGCAGGAGAGCAGGTTAGTTTTCCTATGGTTTTAGGAGTGCTTCCTCCTTGAAGAATGATTGACTTGCTCAGGCCGCTGTCATTCGTCACATTAAATGCAACACTCTGATCAGGTTGAATCGGTGGGCTGGATACAGCAACCTGGATTTCGCAAGAATCATCATTTGCATGCACATAGTGTGGGATGGTCATTGCAACGAGTGATAGTGTTGTAGCCAGTAATTTATTCATCAAAGTTCCCTCATTAAGTGAAAATCATGGTTCAATAGATGGAACTGCTCAATACGTCCAGAATGCGCCATCTCAAACGTAGCATGAGAATTTCTGCTCCCGACCTGTTGCTCGTGTCTGAAGACTTCTCACTGGACTATGGATTGACGAAATTCTTGGGAATGCTGAGAAGTTACCAATTCGCAAAGTAACTGCTTGAAAAAAAACATTTCAAGGCTTCGACAGGGTACATTTAATCTAATTTTAATGCAAGAATAGCGGGATTATAAAAAAATTCGCTTCATTTTAAAGCGTGAACTTAACTGATTAATGGAATTTAATATGCTGATGCTTAAATCATTTCAGTGCTTCTTGTTATTTTGTATTCTTGTTGTATTCCCTTACCAGTTGGCCCTGGCTATTGATTCGGATCAAATACCCACTGTACTAAATAAAGGCATATCGGCATTAGTCACACAATATGATATTCCTGGAGCTTCTATTGCAGTGGTGCGAAACGGCAAAATCATTTGGATAAAAACTTACGGTTATGCTGATTTAGATACAAAACGACCTGTGAATCAGGACACCTTATTCCAGGCGTGCTCCATTACTAAAACGTTAACTTCTGCAGAAGTTATGAAAGTGCTCAAAGCCTATCATATTCCTTTGGATGCTCCGGTCAATCGCTATTTAAAAAGATGGAAAATACCCTCAAATTCCTTTACGAAAAAACACCCGGTGACGCTGCGAACATTACTCAATCATACTGCGGCGATTAGTAATCCTTATCCTGATGGGGGTTATCGCTATAACGACACTTTGCCGACACTGACCCAGTTGTTTCTGGGGGTTCCACCGGCTACTAACCCAACCTTGACGGTCACAGGGATTCCTGGCCAAAAGTACAGTTATTGCAACGGATGTTATTCCATACTGCAGATGTTTTTGGAAGACGTAACTTCAAAAACTTATCCTGAACTGATGAGTGCCCAAATATTGAAGCCAGCAGGTATGACGAATAGTTTCTTTGATAACCAATTATTTATTAAATCACCAGAGAAAGTAGCCTTACCCTATGATCCCGCACACCATCGATTCCCTCAAGCCCCAACGACCAGTCCAATTTATGCCACGGGATTACTGTGGAGCACTCCAACGGATTTGGCTCGATTTCTCATTGCCATACAGCAAAGTCTCACTT
Organism: Legionella sp. km535; assembly: GCF_003990085.1. Taxonomy (NCBI): domain Bacteria; kingdom Pseudomonadati; phylum Pseudomonadota; class Gammaproteobacteria; order Legionellales; family Legionellaceae; genus Legionella; species Legionella sp. km535. The sequence goes on from NZ_RZGU01000022.1 coordinate 44,806, forward strand.
TGTCGCATGGTTTATTAACTCGCTCACAAGCACTTGCTTTGGTCACTCCCAGCAGTACTCCTACTCGTGGGCTGGGGTTTTTTATTAGTGATCAATACGGAAATGAATATAGAAAAGGCCGCTATTTCATGCATTCGGGTAACAATGTTGGTTATTTAACTTTGATGATTGGCAGTATGGATGGAACGAATGGAGCCGTTATTATGATTAACATTTCTCCTGAATGGAATGCAAAAGACTACCCGCAGTATGAATTCATAAAAGAAAGTTTGAAGTTGATTGCAACTTATTATCATTGGCAATAGGGCGAATTAAATAACCGCATGCCAGCACGCCAATCTGACTCTTTTCAAAGATTCCATATTTGTGACCAAGAGTCAGAAGCAAGCAACCATCTATCCAGATAAACCAATACTTAAGTCAAGCCCCTTAAGCTTGGTGTGCTTTCTCACGCTTGGCGTTTTTTATTATTCAGCAACCAGTTGAATTGTGGGTTGTTGTAAAGACTCTGCCAAATCCATAATGCTTTTAGATAAACCTGAACGTGTTGAACCATAAGCAAAGAATCCTGCACCTGAAAGGGCGCTGGTCACGCCAGCAATCGCAATACTGATGCCCAATGGCGCAGTAATTCCCAAGGTGCCAGCCAGAAGGGTAATACCTGATATTGCAGCGATTGCCATGCCCAGGCTCATCATAATGCTACCCATGGTTCTCCATAATTTTGAAGGGTGCCCTTTTGCGGTATATCCTGCTGCGATGAGTTCTTCTATATGCAATTTGGGGGGGTGGTAACTCTCAGTAGGCAATGCCTTGTCTATGATCGCAATGGTGTGGAGAAATGTTCGTGGGTCGGACAGCGTTTCGCCTGATTTTCTTAAGGCACATAGGTTTTTAAAAACAGCTAATGCCTGATTCCGAATGGATAAGGTATACTGAATTTTTGAACTCTCTTCAGCGCCAATTGTAATTAAGTTGATTTTCGTTTTCAGATTCTTTAGTTTGAGATCACAAATAGGGAACAGGCTTTCATTAAATTCCCTCTGAGTGCCTATGCTGAGTCCGTTACGGATCGAGTGAACCGAAATTCCACAGTCTATTAAAGCCTGGCAGTTGGCGGGAGAGTTCAATCTCTTTTCATAAAGTTTTTGCATGTAAATAAAAACGTCATCTTCACGACAAGTGCTGCGCATCATCAGGGTAAAGTCAGCTTGCCGTAACCAATGGCAAGCAGTAAGCCATTGGCTTAGTGTTTCTGCACAGCCTGGTTCATGACGATCTGCGCTACATAGAGAGTCAGTGTGTCCAGGCTCACTGAGTTCCAAGGTCTGAGCATTTGTTTTCAGTCGCCGGGGAGCATTAATGACTTTTTCAACTAAATCCTGAATGTTTTTTTTGGAAAGAAGTTGTTTTCTATTCATCTGAATGAAACATTGGGCTACAAATTCAATGTCTGTTTGCTGACGATTTGCTGTGATGATTTGGTATATACCATTAAAAGTGTTTTGGTTTAATGCTGAAGGATTTTCTGAAGCCAATCGATTGATAGCTAATTGAAACGTTATCAATCTATGCGATAGTTCCTGACGGTTATCAATGTCAGCTAACAAAGGTGCGTCTTGAGCCACATTCATCAGCGCGTCAAGATTGTTCAGATAACCGGGTTTTAACAAGGAAGGCTGGGCCAGGATTAATTGCTCGCAAACAGCTCGAATGGAGTTGAATCGGATGTCGTCACCGTTTATCTCAGCCGGTATTTTATAGTGAATGTGATGTGTTTGTAACAATTGAGATAATTGGTGTCGCGCATTCACTGATTACTCCAAAAATAAAACTAAAACGCATTATATCATCCTATTTGTTTAAATAAAGATCAAAATTGATTTTTAATGGATTATTTATGGCTTAAAAGAATGATGGAATTTATTATATTGTATCGGCCGCAATAATTATTAAGAAAGGTGCATGCATGATTATTAAGGAAATTTATATTGCGCAATTGACCATTCCGTTGAGTCGCCCATTTATTACGGCTGTACGACGCACAGAGTGCGTGGATGATGTGGTGGTAATGATCAAAACAGATTGTGGCAAAACAGGTTATGGTTCAGCCGCATCAACTCCCGCAATTACAGGCGACAATACGGCATCTATAGTTACTGCAATTAAAAACATTTTGGGGCCACAATTAATTGGTCGAACTATTTCCGAGTTGAATTTGTTATTGCAGATGAACAACCAGAACCTGGTAGGGAATTCTTCTGCTAAAGCCGCGATTGATATTGCTCTGCATGATTTATTTGCTCAATATTGTGGCTTGCCACTATATAAATTATTGGGTGGTAACAGCAACAGTATTCGCTCCTGTATTACCATAAGCGTTAAAGCGGTTAATGAGATGGTAAGCGATGCAATTGATTTGGTGAAACAAGGGCATCGTACTCTAAAAATAAAATTAGGCTTGAACCCAGTCGATGATATTCAGCGCGTGAAAGCAATTCGTAAGGCTTTAGGCAATGACATTTCCTTGCTTGTTGATGCGAATCAAGGATGGTCTTTTGAAGATGCTCTGGAGGTTATTGATTCATTCAAAAAACTTCAGCTGGATATTCCTTTGGTTGAGCAACCGGTTGCTGCTGGCGACATTGCACATTTAAAGGCAATTAGTGAAATGGTTGATTGCTCCATTATTGCTGATGAAGCCTGTTTTTCTCCAAACGATGCTCTAAATTTAGTTAAGAATAATGCATGTGATGGCGTCAATATCAAATTAATGAAATCGGGTGGCATAGAGCGCGCTCAAGCTATATATCACATTGCTCAATCAGCAGGAATGAACATTATGGTTGGTTGTATGCTGGAGTCGCCTATTGGCGTTGCAGCTATTGCCAGTTTTGCTTTAAGTAAACCGGATATTTTTTATGCTGATCTCGATCCACTCTATTTGATTCGCGATAATTACGTTCTCGGCGGTGCACAGTGCCTTGGTACACAAATTTTTCTTTCAGACAAACCGGGTTTAGGTATTGAAGGAATATCGCAGGGATTAAATCTTGTTGGAGCGATATGCTGATGTCTTATTACATTCAATTAGCCAGTTTATCGATTATTATTCTTTATGCTTTGATGTTGTTTCGCAATGTAGATCCTCTGGTTGCTACCGGGCTTTGTGTTGGATTGGGTTTTGTGTGGAATTTGAGCAGCCCAATTGCCATAGGTAATACCATGGCTGAAGCTTTAGGCTCGTTTATGGCTTTAGTCGGGTTTATTATCATGTTGGGTCGTGGGTTAGGGGAGGTGTTAACGCACACTCAAGTCAGTCATACTTTGGTTCATCAAATTGTTCATGGTATTGGTATTAACACGCAACGACGTGCCAAAGTGGGTATTGTGCTTTCTTCTTTTCTCATTGTCAGTTTGCTTGGAACATTGGCTGGCGGGTTGGCTATTCTTGCACCCAGCTTGCGTCCGGTTGCTGGTTCTGTAGGATTATCACGCCCAAGCCTGGCCGTGTTAATGCAGGCTTCTGCTGAAGAAGCTTTAATCCTGGGGCCTTTTGCTCCTCCGGTGGTTGCATTATTGGGTGTAACCGGTCTAAGTTATGGGACTGTGTTTTTCTACGCTGCTCTACCGGTGGCTTTAGTTACATTAATCACTACCTGGTTGATGGCCTCCCGATTACAAAGACAATACGCGTATGAACTCTGTGAAGATAAAGACAGTTCTGAGCCGTTTATACCCAATCGACAACAAAAGCGCGCAACTCTAATTTTTTTATTCGCTTTTTTAACGTGTGTAGTCTATGGTTTATTGGCTCAGGCCAAAACATCCTACGTTATTTTTGTGATGATATCCTTAGCCTTTATTACAGGATTGATGAATCAATTAAGTACGAAAAAAATTTTTAGCCTGTTATATACCGGGATGCAAAAAAGTCTGCATCTATTTTTTTTATTTATATTATTCGATCCTTTTATGTCTTTGATTCATCAAGCAGGGGGATTTAATGCGTTGACCCAATTATTGATTCCTTTGATTCATTGGGGAGGTAAACCGGTATTATCCATGTTAATAGGATTTACTGGCGCTTTTGGAATGCCCGGAGCTGCTGAAGCAACGATAAAAATGTTGCACCAGCTTTTTTCTCCTGCCGTGGCTTTGTTGCAATTACCTATGATTTCATTTGCCTTATGTATGCTATTTGCCACTCGCGTGACGAATTATGCATATCCAGGAGCGAATATGTTTGCCGCCATGGGCTTTGCAGGCAGTGAAAACGTCAAAGCAATGATCCAAAATGGACTTACAGTGACTGCAGTACAGGTTGTATTTTTAATTGTGTACAGTTTATTCATATAAAATAAACTGAGGTCTCAGCCATTGACAAGTGGCCGAATTTACTTTGTAGTAATGTCATTCAGTAATCATTTCAAAACAGGGAGTTGTTATGGAACAAATGATAGCTGTTGTTACCGGAGGAACCGGGGGTATTGGATCTGCTATAAGCCAACGTTTATCGACGGATTTCAAGGTTGTTGCATGTTATTTTAAGGATGGACGCCATGAGGAAGCAAAGCAATGGCAAGCCGAACAAAAACAACTGGGTTATGATATTGATATAGTTTATGGTGATATTGCCCAGTACAGTGATTGTGAAAAAATAACCAATTTAATTATGGAGCGATACGGTCGTATCGACGTGCTGGTAAATAATGCAGGAATTACTCAGGACAGTAGTCTGCGAAAAATGACGCCTCAGCAATGGCAACATGTGCTCGATGCGAATCTGACCAGCGTATTCAACATGACTCGTAATGTCATACCTGTCATGCTTGATAAAGGCTATGGACGAATAATTAGTATATCCTCAATTAATGGTCGAAAAGGACAATTTGGCCAATGCAATTATGCTTCAACCAAGGCTGCTCTGTTTGGATTTACCAAAAGTCTTGCATTAGAAGTAGCAAGCAAGGGCATTACGGTTAACACGATTTCTCCCGGTTATATAGAAACCCCAATGCTGGCTGCTGTCAAGGAAGACGTACTCAATTCAATCATAGCCAATATACCCGTTGGTCGATTAGGCTATCCTCGAGAAGTCGCGGATGCAGTTGCATTTCTGTCTTCATCTGAAAGTGGATTCATTACTGGTGCTAATCTTGATGTAAATGGTGGCCAATACATGTAAATTGGTTCTGGCAAGCAACAAGGGATAATCCTGTGCCTTGCCAGAATTATTTGAAACTTTTGAGCCTATTGTGACAAATTAAAAAGAGAAATTCATGCAGAATAATAATGTAGTATTGATTACAGGTGGAACAGGCGATATAGGTACTGCGGTCGCAAAAGAATTGGATGGGAGTTATAAGCATGTTATTGCCCTTGATCTGATTTCGGATGAAAAGGGAAATGCCTGGAAAAAGGAACTGCAGGATCAGGGTTTTAAAAACATATCATTCCGGCACATGGATGTTACGGACTTTGATCAATGCCAGGAAGTTATTAGCGTCATCATTAAAGAATTGGGTTCTATCGATGCTTTGATTAATAACGCAGGTATTACACGCGATGCGGTATTTACTAAAATGACCAAACAGCAATGGGATGAGGTCTTACGGGTCAATCTTGATGGTATGTTTAACGTGACACGACAGGTTGTTGATAGCATGAAAGCTCAGGCTTCAGGCCGGATCGTCAATGTCTCGTCAGTGAATGCGCAAAAGGGACAATTTTCCCAGGCAAATTATGCAGCATCAAAAGCGGGTGTCTATGGTTTTACAAAAAGTCTGGCTCAAGAGTTAATGAGCAAAAACATTACTGTTAACAGCATCTCGCCAGGATATGTCAATACACGTTTAATGCAAGGGATTAGACCCGATATTCTAGAGAGTATCATTCAGTTAATACCGGCTAAACGATTGGCTGAACCTCAGGAAATCGCGTGGGCAATTGAGTTTTTAATCAGTGAAAAAAGTCGCTATATAACCGGTGCAAACCTGAGCATTAACGGTGGATTACATATGTATTAAACTGTGGTGAATTTAACTTTTGAGATTTCATATGACCCGTTTAATTAAAAAATATAAAAATCGTAGACTTTATGATACTGAAACCAGTCAATACATTACTCTTGAACAGTTACAGCGTTATGTAGTGGAAGGAATTGCGTTTAAAATAGAGGATTCCGAAACAGGAAAGGATCTGACTAATTCAGTGTTGCTGCAGATTATTGTGGAAATGGAAGCGGGTCCTACTCAATTTTTATCTCCTGAGATTTTGCGGCAGATTATTTCTTTGGCCAACCATCCCATGCATGTTTCATTAAAAAGTATGATGGAACACATGTTTCAGGCAATGGATAAGCCGCTACAAAATAATCCCTATCAACAGGCAACTGAAACCTGGAATAAACAAATGCAGGAAATGATGCAGCAGTGGCAAAAGCTGTTTAAAGGATAAAAAATGATGCAGTGCAAAAGTTATTTGAATATCTATTGACAGTTTCTAAAATTAGGGTCTATTATTAAATTGTGCAGTGCAACATATTGGAGAACATCATGAATCAGGCAAATTTTGAAAAATGGAGTGAAATGGCTAAAAAATTACAAGAGCCTTTTCAAGCTATTGCAGAACTAAATGTTAAGACGTTACAAGGTTTGACTTATTTAAAGCCTGATGAACTTGCCCATGTTAAAAAACCTGAGGAAGTTCTTGAAAAGCAAATTAATCTGGCGGTTGAAAATGGCCACAAAGCTTTAGATTATATGCAACAGTCTTTTCAGATCATAGAAAAAGCAATGTTAGGATTAGTCAAAGAAGCTAAAAAAACAGCTGGTGAAAATAAATAATATTCTAATTCTTGATAAGAACATCATAAAGGTTTATTGAAAATTCAATAAACCTTTATTAATTAAAAATACAGCTTATATCCCATGATGATCCTAATGATAGCTGAGAGCATGGCCGAATTGGACCGTTTAATAGAGAAACTTAGATCTTGCCCCGTTTATTTTTATATAAATGCTCCCTTCTCCCTTTTTAAGGGTGAAGGGTTGGGGAGGGTTTCTTATCCCTTGGCAAGATCTGCCCCTTTTTATGTGCTTCTTTTTATGGACGTGTTATCACGAAGCAAATAATGCGCCCTGCCTTATTTTGAAACAAAATGTCTCGATTATGCTATATTTATAAAATGACTTTTTTGGGGTTTAGAATGGCATACACAGCCGCAGAAATGCGTAACACATTCTGGAGACTGGGCGATAACTGGTGGAAGCAAATTTACGATGGCAAGTATCACTCATTTGGTGCCGATGTTTTTGATCTTGGGTTACACGGTAGCGGAAGAAGAAGAGAGATAGCAGAACCCGGCTATTATGCCAGTGTTAAAAAAGCAGCAGAATTTGCATCCATGGAATTAGGAAAACAACTGACAAAAGAGATGTATGTACGGATACATTCATTAGCCTGCGAACATTTTTCTGATGTTGATCAAAAAGCGATTAATGTCGAAAAAGACAAGATTCATCAATTCAGAGCTGTACATTGTGGCTGCTCCCAAAACCTGGTTACAGACTCCAATGAAGCGGAAGATAAATATCAAGCCAAAATGAAAAAATACAGTTTCATTTTTATTCATAGCCTGCGAATGAATCTTCAAAATAAATACCACATCACTACTGAATCAGGATCAAAGCAAGAACTGAAAAAAATCCCTGTCGAAATAACATCAAGAATATGTAGCGAATTAACTCGGAATGGCTTTTTTGCAGCTAAGGGAGTCAATGCTGTTGATATTTTAAACAATGGCTATGTATTTTATGAAAACGCATTCACCGCCTTAAATCAAATCAATATAGAACTGGCAAATTTGCAACAGAAATTGCACCACTCCAAACCTTTAGCGACTCTAATTTTGAATTCCTCTCTGGACACCCCATTTATTACGATTAATTATAATTTTATGAATCCGGTCGAAATCGAAGAAATAGTGAGTCAATTAATTACTAACTACAACGATATAATAAACTCACTCCCTGAAGATACTACTTTAAGAAATGAAGAACAAAATCAGCAGGCACTACGAGCTATCGCTGAGTTGTTCCAACATCTGGAATGGTTGCATCCCTTTTATGACGGACAGGGAAGAACAGATCTGGTTCTTTTGGCAAAATTACTTACTGAAAATGGATTCAATCCATCCATACTGTATCAGCCCTATTTTTCAACTTTTGAACCATTAGATAAATGGACTCACTATCTAGAAAAAGGCATAGAGGCATGGAAAATAGAGGCATTAAAACTTGAATCATCAATCGCCATTGATCCATTAAAATCGATTAGCATGCTTTAAATATATAACATAAACAAGCAAGTTAGAGAGGGGGCGATCTTGCCTTTTGAAATCATGGAGCAAAGGGCAAGATCTGCCCCCTTATACGTTTTAAAATATGAATACCAGCGGATCCTGTATTAGAAATTTAAAAAGTTATTAATGATTAGATCTCATTGGTTTCTATCTCACATTGAACAAATTATCTTTTAACCAGACTGTGCAAGTCAATTAAATCGCATTATGTTTAATTGTCGACCAATTCCGATCCGTGATATAATAATTTTCATATTGATCAATTGGTGATCTTTGTTATGCCCGATAATAACGATATCAAAATCCAATCAGCACAAGCGGATGAAGTCTATTCTGATAGCCAGGACTACCTCAATGCCGTCCCAAATGAGACGTTTGATGCAAATAAGCTTGGTGAAGATGATGATAATGAACTCCTAACCAATGCCTCCCCACTTCAAAATGAAGTAATTGATAGTGATGCCCTGAAGCAAAGTTATTATCCCGCCTTAAAAGCTGTAGGAGCAAGCTTGCCTGACTGTCAATCCATTTTTGAAAGATTGATGCATCAAGCTTCTTTCGCTCAACCGCTCGAAGACCTCTATGCTGTGATGTACGAAATAGGCGCGAGCCTCCCTGCAGATGAGTCCCTTTTTCGGGCACTTATTCGAAAGACGCTGCTCGCAGACCAGCTGAAAAGCGCTTTACGGGCATTATACGACGCAGGGGCCCGCTTTCCTCAAGAGCGGTCGCTTTTTGAACTGTTTATCGATCAAGCACAATATACGGACAAATTGAAAGCCGGGGTTGATTTGTTATATGGTATGCGGGTTCAGCTTCCTGAAAACCGGATACTTTTTGAGTTAATAAGCCAACAAGCAGTCGCTTCAGCCAGTTGGCAGGAATTTGGGTATCATTATCCCCTCGCATATGCAGAGGCATTGAAAGTCGCGTTTGCAGGACTAGAGAGGGCAGGGGCAAGCCTTGCAACTCACCAGGAGCTTTTTCAAAAAGTTATCCAGCAGGCAAGATATGCATCGGGACTTGAATCCTTATTTCAGGCACTGCTGGATGCAGGCGCCACATTGCATGAACACCCGTCCCTTTTTGAACGTGTTATCCATCATGCACAATATGGCCGCGGGCTTCAGGCGGCATTAGCCGCTTTAATGCAAGCTGGTGCCAGCGCTCTCTCACACGGGGCACTATTTGAAGCGCTTATCGAGCAGTCAAAATATACAGACAAGCTGGTTGTCGCGTTTGCTTCATTAGGTAGCTTAGGTGCAAGTGTTTTAGAAAACAGCGCCCTTTTTGAAGAGGTTATCAATGAGGCAGTATATGCAGACATGCTGCAGGAACCGATTAGATTATTGATTACTGCAGGAGCCATTCTGCCTGCAGACGAGGCACTTTTTCAAGCGCTTATAACCAGGGCTGCGCATGCAGTGAACCTTACCACTCGGATTTACTCCCTGATCATTGCAGGGGCCATCCTGCCTGAGCACCAGGCGCTATTTGAAGCGGTTATTCAACAGGCACAAAATATGGAAAGCCTTGAAGTTCCCTGTATTCCCCAGACCGAATCAGATATTTATTTAGCCGAAAAACAGGAGTTTTTTGAGCCCATTCTCAAGCAGGCACAAGATGTCTTGCTCCTGAAACCCGGGTTGCGGGCATTAATCACTGCCGGTGCCCGCCTGCCTGAAGATCAGACCCTTTTTGAGGCTCTTATTAACGAGGAAGCGCATGCCCTCAATTTAACGGCACCTCTTCGCGGATTAATAGCCGTAGGTGCTCGTTTGCCTGAAGACCGGCGACTTTTTGAACTGGTTATTGAACAAGCTGAGAATGTATACAGGCTGCAAAAGCACCTTCGTCTGATAACGGCTTCTGGTGCCAGGCTTCCCGAACACCGCGGTTTTTTTGAGGCGATAATGGACAGGCCAGACAGGATTACTCCCTTGTTGCACTGGTTTCGCGTTTGTGGGGCCAGTATCGTCTATCACCACTACTTATATGAGGCATTTTTCTCAGGTAATAAACCCTTAGCGTGTTCTCACTATCTCATGACAAAAGTGATGATGGCTCTTCGTAACCTTATTTCAGACGCTAATCCACTTCTTACGCCTGAACAGGAAGGATACAGCGCTCAACGCGAAAAAATTCTCGCACGGATATCGGATGCAATGGATACTGAATTCTCTATTACCGAGGGGCCGTTGAACAAATCTGCCGCCACACTGGCCCTTGAGGCGATTTTGGTTCGGCTAAGCACGCCAGAGGATATTGAGCAGGCCCAAATGCGTTACGATGACTCGCTTGGTTATGTTTTGCAATTTGGTGTAGAGCCCGATATTTACCTTGGTGGTCTGTTGCGAGAGGCGAATTTCAATCATATCGAACTTACTGAGGCTCAAGTTATGCGCCTTGGTGAAACGATTCAAAGATTGAGCAACGATTTCAGCTTGAAATCCGGTGATGGCGTTTTAAAAAGTATTGTCGACAGGCTGCCCGAAACGGCTCAGAATGCATTGGCAAAGTATGTCTCTAATAAATATAAAAACATGAATCGTCTATTTCGCGGGGAGCCTCAGGATTCAAATTCACGATATGTATGGATAAGTCCGGCAGATGGCCACGCAAACTTGATGGCTAACTTTCTGTGTGGCAGTCTGGTCAACTGGTCAGCCGCTCAGTTACCCAAAGTGTTAATCAGCTTAGAAGAGCGTCAGATACTGGAGCGGGTTCTTTTGGCGCGAGGCGAATTGAATGCCGAGACCATTGAGACATTGAAGACAGACCAGGCATCCTACGAAGCTATACTGCGATCCGCTGTTGAAACAGCGGTGATTGACCGGGATGAATATCACAAGGTTATTCAAGGATTCAACAACTTGCATTTACTGTTTCCAAGGTATGGGCTGGTTGATAGGGGTGAAAATTTAAAAGCTGTCAGCACACGTGGAGACGCGGATATTGCTACGCGTCGTTTGGCCAATCCCAGTTTTATGCCTTCTGTGACGAGCTTTAGTATTTTCCAGGAGGGCTCCTCGTATTTTCATAATCCCGGTACCGTGCGGACAAAGCTTGAAACGGATTGCTCGTTAAGACCTGTTATGAATAGTAACGAAGGAGAGATTCTCATCCCTGCGGGAACCACATTTCTCTACACCAGGGATGCAGCCGGGCGTTTTTTTGCAAGGGAAATCAATAGCCCTGGTGTACAGACTGGCGGAAGCTACTGGTCGTCATTTGCACTTGCTGAAGCGTATCGCAACCATTTGCGCCATGCTTATCAGGATGCGGAGCATCAAATAATCCTTGAGGGTGTTAGTGTGCAAAGGCCAAATCATGGTCTGGCTCATACGTACCGCATGATGTCATTGGTCGATGTCGTGATTGATTATTTCGCGCACCACGCCCGTGAAGTTGAGTTTCAGCGTTACTGTCAAAGCGTGACTCCAGAGGAATGTGACTGGATGCGTGTTGCCGCAGCCTACAGCATTACCGGTCGGGAAAGCGAAATTGCAGCACGGGAAAATCTTACACGCTATGATGAATTCAGGGTGCTGAGTATGCAGAATCTTAGCGATTTTTTAAACAAATATGCCCCGCGCACCCTCGATGAGTGCATGCATGAACGCTTGTTGCATGTCGTACGTTGGATGGGAAACCCTCACTATGAACAGGGGCCTGATATCAAGAACGACCATCCTGACATTAATGAAAGGCACCACCGCAATTTTATCCATCGTATCCTGACGGTGGCACACAAGCTCGATTTGCCTCGGTGCTATACACCGCAGGAATTTGAGCGTGCGATGGAGATGTGTCGCGCTCTCTCTTCTCCCAATGAGTCTCAACAAGTATGTTATATCGAAATGATTTCTTATGCTATTGACCTCATTCGTGCACACGGTGGTGCGTTGTCGACGGATATTTCTCCGGAGGGAGCTTTTCGCCAATGTTCAGAGCGATACCGTCCACCTTTTCAAAAAGTTAGCACCAGTCTGCGTATGCTTTATGAATTTTCGGAAACCGTGCCACGCCCGAAAATCACCGAAAAATATCAGTTGACGATGTATTGAATCATCGAGAAACGCTAAAAGACAAGCCCTCTTCGCTCGTTACTGGGGGGGGCTTATTAAATCCATTAAGACTGGTAATCGTAAAAATAGACTTTAAACTAAAAACGGTTATCGTAATATAAACTTTAAAACCTTGTTTCTTTTCTTCACTCCTTGGCTATTACGATATGTTGTTCCTTGTTGTATAATGTATCTTTTTAGAGCAATTATGTTTGCATGTATATAAGAGTTGTCTCGTGGAATTTGAATTGGAACAGAATCGGAAATTGGAATTGGGTAAGAAATCGGATTATGAGGCACATTATAATGCCGATAAATTATTTCCTATTTCTCGAGAAGGTAAGCGCCTTGAAATAGGGATTAATCCCGAACAGCTACCATTTTGGGGATTTGATGCCTGGAACCATTATGAAGTGTCCTGGCTTAATTCTAAAGGCAAGCCTGTGGTTGCTGTGGCAGAAATTGTTTATGATTGTCATTCTCCAAATATTATAGAGTCCAAATCATTAAAACTGTATTTTAATACGTTTAATAATACTCGCTTTGATTCAATAGCTGATGTGGAACACACTATCATTAACGATCTGAGTCACAGTTTAAAATCAGACGTACATGTAAGAATTAATCAGCTCGGAAATCCTCATACAACAGGTCTGCAGAATGCCTTCAATGGTGAATCTATTGATTCATTGGATATCTCCTGCTCTGTATACTCGGTAGACCCTTCCTTCCTGACCGTTGAAGAGGAACTGGTGGAAGAGGTTTTATATTCCGATTTATTAAAATCCAATTGTCTGGTGACCTACCAACCGGATTGGGGAAGTGTGCAAATTCAGTATAAAGGCCCCAAGATAAACCGGGAAGGCTTATTAAGATATATAGTTTCTTTTCGAAATCATAATGAATTTCATGAACAATGCATTGAGCGAATCTTTGTTGATATTATGGCTCAGTGCGCCCCACAGGAGCTAACCGTATATGGACGTTATACCCGCCGAGGCGGTTTGGATATCAATCCCTATCGTTCAACAATCAAACCCGATTTAAATGCTAAAAATATCCGGCTAGTAAGGCAATAGAGACTGAGATTTTCTGCACGGCTGTCCCATTAAAAATGTGACGTCTTTCCGAGCGTAGCGAGGAATCTCCTGCAAATTGGCACAATCTGAATTAATGCATTAATTATCATTGGACGTTACATTACGTGAAGAGGATTCTCGCATACGCAACGATCATGCTCCTGAAAATATGGCGATGGTTCGGCATATTATTTTGAACAGGTTACAAAATACCAAAAAGAAATTTAAGGATATGAGCATTAGGCGCCTGCAGAAAAAGGCTGGCAGGGGAGACTCAACTCTTGATATGATTTTAATGGCAGCATTGTAATGGGATCGTGCAACCTTGCAGGAGATTCCTCGCTACGCTCGGAAAGACGTCATCTTTTTAATGGGACAGCCGTGAGATTTTCTAGTCGAATTATTGAGGTTGTTAGTGGATTAATTATGAAATGAATTAATCCACCATTAAACCTGTTACGTTCTCTAGTATGGAGTTAATGAGCGATAAAGGTGCGACATCCTTGTGTCGTGGGTTTTTTAGGTACCACTATTTGAATATTAATCCCTTTGATCGTAGGACTTTTTAAAGCTCCTTTGAGGTAATCAATTAAAGGCACGTCCACCACCTTTCCATATTGAGATGAGGCTTGTCTGAAATATAATTGGTTATTAATCTTTATTGCAAATCCCAAGTGGGAAATGTTGAGTGATGTGCCTATTATTTTTCTTAAATCCCAGTTGGGTCGGACTATTTCGATGATGGAACCAGATGGAATTTGGTTAAACAGGTATAGATTGGGTTCACCACCTTCGGAAAACAATGCACTTAATGGGATGTAAGGAATTATTGACGGCGTGGTCTGTAGTGCACTGCCTTTCTGTTTCAATTCGGCTAAACGTTTCGCCTGTTCTGCTTTATTCTCATGCACTAATCTGATGGTATCCAGATTTTTATGTGCGTACCAACCTGGCTTGTTAATCATTGCCTTGGCATATAGAGCTACCGATGTTTTTTGTTTGTCTCTGATGTTTAAAGTAATGTCTTTAAGTAAACCCCGTAGCTGATTGTTGTGATTCCAATCTATGGAAGTAAAGTGATTGCGATTGATGTAAGATATTTTACCTTCATAATAACGAGTGTATTTTAAGCATTGCTGAAAGGTTTCCAGTGAGTTGGCTGTTGCTAATGCAAGAACGGTATTGACGTAGGTGTCACAATCAAAACCATCAATACGATATCGTGGAAACTGATCATAGCGTGCACTGGCTCCCTCACCTAATGAGCCCAGTACGTATGGAGTCCCTTTGAATTGGCTGCTTATCCAATCAATTCGCTCCGTCATGGAGGAGTTCGGCATGGTGTTCAGGGTATGATATAGTTCTCTAATTGAAGAGTTGGCCTGTTGTTCGAGTGCATTAGAGTCAATTGCATAACAGGAGCTACCGGATATTAAATAAAAAATAATAAACAAGTAGGCAAAGGGAGCAGGCGTGTATTTCATAATGAGTTTTAGAAGGTTTCGATTGAGTTTAGGTTACATGCTACTCCGTTTTAAGTCCTGGAGGCAAGAATGCTTAATATAATCTGGCTAGGTATGATCTTGATTGCTGTAGTAGTGGGTATTATTGAAGGGCGAATTGATGAGGTCGTTCGAGCAGTAACCGATTCAGCCAAGCTCGGTTTTGAAGTGGCAATTGGACTGACAGGAATCATGGCTTTATGGCTTGGAATCATGTCTATTGCGACTGAGTCAGGTTTGGTTTCTTTATTAGGAAAAGGGCTTAAGCCCATATTAAGACGTCTGTTTCCAGATATTCCAGTGGAACATCCCGCTATGGGTGCAATGGTCATGAACATCGCGGCAAATATGCTTGGTTTGGCAAATGCAGCGACTCCTTTTGGTTTACAAGCCATGAAGGAATTGCAAACCTTGAATAAACAAATGACTGTTGCCACTAATTCCATGTGTACATTTTTAGCCATTAATACCTCGAGTGTTCAATTGATTCCTGCCACCGCTATTGCGTTTTTGGCAGCTAATGGCAGTTCTAATCCAAGCAGTGTGATTTTTAGCTCTTTGATTGCAACATCAGTTTCTACACTGGTAGCAATCATTGCGGTTCGGCAATTTGCTACATTTAAACGATTTCAAATTGAAAGGGCGGATAGCTTATGAGTGGATTAGCCAATCAATTTTCTAATTGGATGTTTTTAACTTTTATAGTGGGCATCCCGTTATATGCAGCATTCAAGAAGGTTAATGTATTTGATGCATTTGTAGTAGGTGCAAAAAAGGGATTTGATACGAGTATTAGTATAATCCCTTATTTAATTGCCATGATGGTAGCCATTGGTATGTTGAGGGCATCAGGTTTTTTTGACCTGCTCAATCAACTATTAGCTCCTTTGTTGGCCATGATTGGCATGCCTCCAGAGGTGCTCCCATTAGCTCTGATTCGGCCATTTTCCGGAAGTGCATCTACCGGTGTTATGGCCGAATTGATTCATCAGTATGGTGGAGATTCTCTAATTGCCAAAACTGCAGCAACCATGATGGGTAGTACTGAAACAACATTTTATGTTATTGCGGTATACTTTGGTTCGGTTGGGATAAGACGAACTCGTCATGCAATTCCGGTTGGGTTATTAGCTGATTTTGCCGGGGTTATTGCTTCTGTATTAATATGCCGGTACTTATTTGGATAAGCTGTTTAAGAACCTGGAACATTATTAAGGTTCACTGGCTTTACCGAACTCCTTTGGCGACAAAATTAACCTAAATTAGCGTTCTTTTTGCCCGATGCAGCAATATTCGCTTGTTCCATTAATTTCAAACGAGCCAGCAAAGTACCCGCTCTGGCTCGGAATGAAGCCAATTCGCGTCCAGATATTGGAGAGGCTGTAGGCAACGAAGTGGTTGTCGGATTTCTTGGTTGATTATTAACATGAAGCTCATAATGGCAGTGAGGACCGGTAGCCAGACCAGTTTGTCCTACGTATCCTATTACCTGTCCGCGTTTTACCTTGCTTCCCTTTGATAGTCCTTTTTGGAACTTGAGCATATGTCCATAGATAGAGCTGTAGGTTTTATCATGTTTGATTTTGATCATGTTGCCGTAGCCATTATGACGATCAATGATTTGTATGACACCATCTCCAGTAGCCTGGATAGGGGTGCCAATTGGTGCTGCCAGATCTATTCCTTTATGTGCTCTTTTATAATGCAATATTGGGTGATTTCTCGATAGAGCGAAGGTTGAGCTGATGTGGCTGAATTTTATAGGGTATCTGGAAAATGCTTTCTTAAAGCTTTTACCCTGGGGGGTGTAGTAATCATGATCTCCATTGGCTTTGTTATGCCGAACAGCTTGAGCTGTTTTGCCATGATTAGTGTAGGATACTGCTTGAATATCCCCAATCTGGACCATTTTATCGTCAATGTAATAAGCATTATATACCATAGAGAATTGATCTCCGGCACGTACCGCTCTTCTGAAATCAATTTCTTTATTTAGGATCTCTGTCATTTGACGAACCAGCTTATATGGGATGTTTAATCGTTGCGCGGTGGTAAATAAAGAGCCTTTGACTGTTGCGGTGATATAAAGATCCCGGCTGATCATTTTTTTAGAATCAACTTTGTTTTTGTATTTTTGTCCCGCTCTATAGACCGTTAGTGTTTGAATGTTGTTGATAGGTATGATCAATTTTTCGAGTTTATTCTTATTAATTAAAAATTTAATTTCTTGATTGAGTTTGATATTGGTGAGGGTTTTGGCATGGGGATTTTTATCCAGTACGGCATGCAAATTTTGTGCGCTTAAACCCAGTCTGCTAAAAATGGCGCCCATGGTATCGCCTTGGCGTGGCTTTATAGTTTGCCATACATTATCTTTTATAACGGCAACTTTTGGTGGTGCTTTTTCTACTGTCTGAGGCGCTTTTTCTGCTGTCTTTGGTGTCTCCACGGGTTTCGATTCAGCAATTTCCTGCGGTTGTTCGATGATTTTTTTATCAGGAAGTTTGGGCAGTGATAACGTTCTGCTGGTAAAATCCGGGCTTTGTTTACGATGTGAAAAATTTTTAACTAAATAATAGGGTAAAGAAAAGGCAATAACTAACGCAAAAGCAGTTAATAGCTTGGATGGTTTACCAGAGTTTCGTTTTGAGATATTTGGTCTTTTTGCCATTGGTTGCCTATACTGCTGTCATTCCCATGAATGCTGTAGTTTTGTCATTCTTTAATATATCACACACAATCACATGCACGTGATCATTGACTAAAGTGCATTAACATAACCACATATTTAGATAGTTTGTATTATTTTTCTCAATATAGTGTAACAAGTTAACTTTAATTACATAATTGGTATAGCAGGAATTTGCTAACCGGGCTAAGATACTCGGAGTGAGAAGATTGGTCAATCATTTATAAAGGTTTTAATGTATGTTAGAAACAATTTCAGAGTGTCAACTAGAATTAATGCGGGGTTGCGAAGAAGTACTACCTCAGCATGAGTTAGCCAAAAAGTTACAAAAGGAAGTCCCTTTAAAAATTAAAGCCGGTTTCGATCCTACTGCACCTGATTTGCATTTAGGACATACTGTATTACTTAATAAGTTAAGACAGTTTCAGCAGTATGGCCATGAGGTGATTTTTTTAATTGGTGATTTTACTGCCATGATTGGCGATCCAACCGGAAAAAATGTAACTCGCATGCCCTTAAGTGAAGAAACAGTTATTGAAAACGCGAAGACGTATCAACATCAGGTTTTTAAAATACTAGATCCTGACAAAACGACAGTCGCATTTAATTCGCAATGGCTAAACAAATTTAATGCAGTGGATTTAATACGTTTGGCAGCGACACATACAGTGGCACGGATGTTAGAGCGTGATGACTTTAATAAACGTTATACAACAGGACAGCCCATTGCCATTCATGAGTTTTTATACCCATTGTTACAAGGTTATGATTCAGTAGCATTGAAAGCTGATATAGAGCTTGGGGGTACTGATCAAAAATTTAATCTGCTCATGGGCCGAGAGTTGCAAAAGCATTATGGATTTGAACCACAGGTTGTAATGATGACACCACTCATTGAAGGCTTGGATGGTGTGAAGAAAATGTCTAAATCATTAGACAACTATATAGGTATTACTGAACCGGCTGTAGATATGTTCGGTAAGATAATGTCTGTTTCCGATGAATTGATGTGGCGCTATATTGATCTTCTTAGCTTTAAAACAGGTAAGGAAATTCAAAGTTTAAAAAAAGCAGTGGAAGAGGGATTAAATCCGCGTGATGTAAAAATTGACTTTGCCAAGGAAATTGTCGCTCGCTTTCACGATCAAAATCAGGCTGAAACAGTACACAAGGAATTTATTGAACGATTTCAAAAAGGCGTAATCCCTGAGAATTTGGAAGAGTTATCTTTAATAGGTGATGATTCTGTTCATCTGGCACAATTATTAAAACAACTGGATTTGACAGCAAGTACGTCAGAGTCTATTAGAATGGTGAAGCAAGGTGCGGTTAAGATTAATGGGGATAAGGTTTCTGACCCCTCTCTAATATTGCCTTCAGGACATACTTATATAATACAAGTTGGCAAGCGTAGAATTGCCAAGCTGCGTTTACAAAAAGCAGATTGAAATAAATTTTAAAAAAAATGCAAAAAGTGTTTGACACTGGAGCTGAAATCAGTAGAATACGCAGCACGCCTTCGGGGCAGGTTCATTAAGAATTGAGAAGACAAACTGTGTGGGCGCTTTGAAGAATTTGAGTGCTTAA
>NZ_RZGU01000023.1:0-64026 GCF_003990085.1 Legionella sp. km535
ATTAGGCGCCTGCAGAAAAAGGCTGGCTGGGGAGACTCAACTCTTGATATGATTTTAATGGCCCCATTTTAATGGGATCGTGCAACCTTGCAGGAGATTCCTCGCTACGCTCGGAAAGACGGCATATTTTTAATGGGACAGCCGTGGATTATCGAGGAACAAAGCATCAGTTCCCCTCAATCAATTAAATTGCACATCCAAACGACCAGGTACCCTATTTCGTTCTCTATATGCCATGATTACAAAGCCAATAATACCTAAAGCCAGGGTCACTGGAATGATCCCTATACCATAAGTAAAAGCCCGAACCACTTCAGTTCCGCCATTAGCGTTAATGACATAACCAATGACAGAATGGAAACCGTAGCCAAAACTCATAATGATCATATTAGCAACTGCAGTGGTAAGACCCGCCAGATTATCCGGCACATAAGTAGACGCTTTGTATATCGCCAATATTTGGTAAGCACAACACATACCCACTAAGATAAAACTCACGGAAATAGACGTTACTGTTAAGACCCCCATCACCAGGGTACTGAATATAAGGCACATTACAGCGCCTGCTGCGATAATAGTACCCATGTAATAACCTGATTTTTCAGCGATCAAACTTAACACAGGGGAACCAAAACACATCCCAATAAAAATCATTGATGGAAGGTAATTGGCAGTCGTCACATCAAAACCATAAGCCTGTTTTAAAAAAACTGATCCCCATACATCAGAAAAGCCTTCAAGAGGTCCAAGCATCAAACCAGCGAAACAACACAACAGGATGACATCACTATTGGTAAATACGGCCTTTATATTGGCTATAACAGAATCCTGATGCGTTGCCTCAACATCAGGAACAATAAAATAAGTAATACAAGCCAGTGCCAGGCCAAGAATAACGAACAACTCAACGACCACCTGATAACCCAAGGTAGAGCACAAATAACTTACAGGCCCTCCACCATAAACAGCACCTATAAGCCCAATCATAACGGAAATACTCAACATCCGAGGAAAATGCTGTTCCTTAAACGTCATACGGATTATTTTAAATGTTCCTAAAATAGCAGCAGAAGAACCAATCCCGATTAATGCTCTACCAATCAAGGGATAAATCCAATGCTCTGCAAATAATATTGGCAATAATCCAACAACAGTCAGTAAAATGCATACCGACATAACTTTACGCGGACCAAAGCGATCGAGCATGATGCCTATAGGTAAATGCATCAAAGAATACCCCAGATAATAAATTCCTGAAAATTGGCCAAATACAGCAGCATCAATATGAAACTGAGTGGTAATATCACCCATCATAATACTAGGCATCACTCTGAGAACGTATTGATAAGCGTAAAATATGGACACAATAATCCATACAAACCAGGCAAGAATTCGTGAGTTTGACATAATTCCTCTCAAAAAAGCGATTAACGCGAACATGGTGTCCAAATTATTAACAAACACTGATTTTAACTGATTATCATTGAAATTAAATTGCAAAATGAGACTATAAATGCGTGATAATGAATTTTAATTTCACTAAAATAGATATTTTTGATAGTAAATTCTAAACTATTAATTGTATCTCCTATTTTTTATTGAAAAGAGGCATTTTGATGGATCGTACAGATAAGAAAATTCTTGAACTTCTACAAACAAATTCTCAGATCAGCAATCAGGAATTAGCTGACTTGGTCGCACTCTCTCCTTCCTCTTGCCTGCGGCGAGTTAAATTATTGGAGGCTCAAGGGTATATAAAAAAGCAAGTTGCGCTTCTCGAGCCTGAACATTTAGGCTTGCATTTAACGGTTATAGTGCTTGTAGGATTAAACAGTCATAAGCCTGCCATTATGAATGCCTTTGAAGAAACCGTCCGTTTTCTGCCTGAGGTGGTACAATGTTACCTCATAACAGGACAATCAGCAGATTATCTGTTAAAAATCATTGTACCTGATCTCCAGGCATATCAAGCATTTTTACTGGGTAAGTTATCGGCCATCCATGGAGTTGAAACGGTTCACTCAAGTTTTATATTACGGACGATTAATGACACTACGGCCCTTCCCCTTGATTATTTGGATAAAGGGATTGTTTGATTCATAAGGCACAACACACTGTACAATAGCGTGCTTAAAATACACTCTTTTATTTTAAACTTTTATGACTGATTTGTTCATTTTATTTAACTCTTTAAGTAAACCCTAAGCTTACTCCTGTACAATAACTAATACATACGAAGTCGTGGGACGTTGAGAGTTAATTGATAAATTGTCAACACACCTAGGGTTATGTAAACACTATTTATAGAGTAAAAAATACGTCATTTCGAGTGTCAACAGACCCTAATTAAAATTATTAAAAAATAATCAGGAATAACAATGTATGATACCAGTTTCAGTGTATTAACAGCAGCTAATACATATCCAACAACTGCAGTTGAATCGTCAGTGATTACTAGAACCCATCCTATTGATTTTAATGGTATTATTGGTATTTATCTACGTAAGTCCCAACTCTCTGTTTTCATCGAAACAAAAAACAGGATCAGCGCATACAAAATTAATCCCGATTCCCATCAAATGGGCCATTGGCACACAGAAATACTCCCTCGCAACTCCGTTACAGCAGACTCATTTGATTTGCTTAGAAAATATTCCGAACATTATGCGGAAGTTAGTGAGCCACTTTCTAATCTAGAACCCTTTAAAGAAATCATGAACCAGGAAACCCTTGTAGGCTTTAGCACATTAAAAGATATAAACAATACGATTCAATTGGCATTATCTGTACTCACTACACCAATTAATTTTGAGTATAATCCAACACAATGATGCTCCCCTTGTGCGACCCAAATAATCTCCTCAGTCATGCTACTATAGACCAGCTTAATAATTTCTTAATATACCTTGTCTATAATAAGAACAACTCTAAATAAAACCAACGTGACGGCGGTGCAAAATGACCCATTCTAAAATTGAAAAACCTGGAATTGATATTTATAAATGTCCTCAAGCAGACATTACCACAGCAACGGAGATCACCATCGGGGACTTGCATGCTAACGCAATGTTGATGATGTATTTTTTAGTGACGAATGGTGTTGTAAAGATAAGTGACGCTCAATACACTCAATTAAAAGATATCTATCTGAAGGACAATCTAACTAAAGAAGATATTCAAGCCTTTAATGCTATTGTTGATAATTTGGAAATTGGAGAAAAACCTCTCATACGTTTTGTTGGCGATGAAATCTGCGACCGCGGCCAAAACGACTATTTCATTTTTAAAATTCTTGAGAAACTCAACAAGTCAGGTGTTCAAACAGAAATACTGCTTTCAAATCATGGTATTGAATTTATGATTCCATATGAACAAAATCAGGAGTTATATGCTCCCAATATTGGTTTTATGGGGCAATCCAGATCAATGGATAACATGAGAGCTCTGATTGAACGTGGAGTTATTACAAAAGATGAAGTCGCTCAATTGGTTCAAGCCAATTACTTACCCAACTTGAAATTAATCTCCTATACTCTCAATGGCGACAACCTTACAGTATACAGTCATGCGGGCATAGGATTAGAAACTATTCGTTCTCTGACAGAACTTTTTAAAGATGATGGGGTCGTTTACAAAGACGATACTGCTGAAAATTTAGCAAGAACCATAGAAGCGATTAATGCAGTATTTGACAAACACGTTAAAGCAGGAACAGTTCATACCCTGACAAAAAACATGTCAAATCCCAGAGACTTTAAAAATGATCCCGTAACCTTTTTAATATGGAATCGTGATTATTATTATTTAAACAGAGAACAAGATCATAATGGATATCGAATGTTTTATGCTCATGGTCATGACTCAGGTGAACCTACACAAAAAAACATCATTAATCTGGATAACATGCTAGGAAAAGGGGCAACAAATAATACAGGAACTTATAAGGTGTTAGGAGTTCAAGGTGGACCATTAGCACAGCTGGAAGCGGATGCAGTTGAAGAGATGGGACGTGTAATTCAATCTGATAAAAAAGAGCAATCAGAAAGAACTCCTGTCCAATCATCTGTTCCGGAAGTACGCGTTGAGCCCCCCATTACACCTCAAATCATATCTAAACCTCAACAAAAACCTCAAGATTTAGTAAGTCCTTTTCATAGTGAATTATATAAACTTAGAACCAAGGCCATGGAGTTGCTGCGAGATGGTCATTTAAATGCCTATCAAAGTGCAATGAACATACACAGCACCTTGACTGATGCGTTTCAACAATTGCAAAAGGATGGGGATCGCCAGACGTTCAATAAAACCTGTACTGATGTTATTAATCAAGAGCGTCCTCAACTGCAAAAACATAGAGGCTGGTCTGAGTTTTTAATCAATTTAGCTATCGCAATACCAACTGCCGGTGTCGGATTGCTGGTTAAAGGAGCAATTAATCTGGCAAACAATAGATCATTCTTCTTTGTGCGTAAAACAGAATCATCAAAAATCGTGGACGAAATCCAGGACAAGCTGGATCAAGGACCAGGCAATAAAATCTAAAGTTGGCCCCTATTTCCTTTGGATGATGAAACATCTCAAAATCAAGATGTTTTATCATCCTCAATACCAAACACGATCTTCTGATGACGACTTGGTTGCTGAATTTTGAGCTCTGCCTCATTGTGATGCGCTATACTCATTGAATTGAATTCAAGTGTAACACCATTCAATTCAACCTCTTTGTTCATTGTATCAATCAATCCTCAAATTGCCTGAAAAACTCTACTTGCTCCTTAAGAACATAGGGGTGAGCCTGTATGTGATCCAGGGTGTCACTGATTGACTTAATAAAAACTTGATCGCTTTTTTGCCTGAAAATGTCATAGGCAGTTTCAGCGCCATGATAAGGAACATCGCGATCTCCCTTAGTTCCTATCATCAAAAATGGAGCATTAGGAACAAAATCATAGTGATTGAAATTGGCTTTGAGTATATCGAGATGTTCATCCGTTTGGTTAATAATTCCACTAAAAAAAGCAGGTTGTAGTATGAGTTGTGGATTCAAAGGCAAGGCCTGGAGAATTTCGGCTGCGGTATGATTACCATCCAATAAAACAGGAATCAGTGTATTATAAGGCGGCACAAAAAGTTCACTAAAATCAGCCCAATAATGTCTGTAAGTTTGTAATGTATAAAAGAAATAAGCCAGATAGGCTGTTGCACGAGGGCCTGGGTCAAGCATAATGAAACTCATGGTTTCATCCCAATCATATGGAGCTGATCCGGAAGCAACCGCGGTAACTGGAAGATCGGGATATTGATTTACCAGTAATTCAAACATGACATTGGTAGAAAAACCTCCTTCAGAATAACCGGCAAGAAACAGCTTTTCACTGATTGGATAATTTAAAGTATGAGCCAGTTCCTTTGCGGCGATTAGCATATTCACACTGCTACTGGCGAGTGTGTCACTCTGCACATAAGGATGAATAGGCAGTTCATTATCCCCAAGACCAAGGTAGTCAGGCATGACTATCATATAACCTGCACTACTACCCAATGCAGCCAGATACATATAGTTCTTTTCATTATTACGAGAGGGTACATCATTACGTTCAAACCGTGTGCCATGCTGGTAACTGACTATCCCAACCTTGGTGGTTGGAGATACTGGCATAGCAACCAGTCCGGAAGCAATCGTCAGGCTTCCATCGGGAGCGGGGGTTCTGTAAAGAATTTTATACAATTGCAGTTTATGATGAACGGTGAGAGTATCCAGCGGGGGCATTTTATTTAATGCAACCTGAGCTGTTTTCTTGGAAAACTCCCCCATTGAGACGTACCGTACCAGAGTTTGATTTGACGCAGCAGCCGCGTAACCATTTACGCAGAACACAATAGAAAACCAAACACAAAAGATCCCTTTTAATACATGATATGTTTTCATAACCTTCCCTGTTTCAAAAAAATGAATAGTACACTGTTATCTTAAGGAATCAAGTGGATAGAAAGTTAAGGGGGATCTCTCGATACTCATGGGAAAAGTTATCCCGAATGCAATGCCAAATCGTCTATTCATTTTTAAAAACAAGACCTGTTCTACCCTTCCTCGGTCACAGCCGCGGAAATTCGAAAACAGCATGTACTCAAATCTCAAGCGAATTCCCGCGGCTGTGACCGCGGGATCCATGAAGGTGGCACTCAAGCATTAGTTCCCGCGGTCTTCGCCGCGGGAATTCGGCTTAAATTTATTTAACGGCAGCTACCTGATGCTAAGACTTAGTTGATCCGATGCTTTAACGTTTTTATCCTGTAGCGATTATCTCTCCGTATATAGAAACAAAATCATTTGATGTTGCTGGGTTTATTGCGTAATCGAATTCCATTATCCTCGATAGAGATCACACCCTCTTTATAAAGCTGGCCAATCGCACTTTTAAAACTTTTTTTGCTATCACCGAATGCACGCATAATTTCTTGTGAAGAGCTTTTATCATGCAGGGGTAGAAAGCCACCGTTTTGATTTAATTGAGCAAGGATACGCCCTGCCAGTTCATGAACGCTGTCACGCCCCAATTTTCTTAAAACAACATCAACTTTCCCATCATCCCGGACCGTCTTAATATATCCAGGCATTCTTCTGCCGTAATTTAAAGTTTGAAATATATCCCCGGAATGGATCAGCCCCCAATGACGATCATTG
The DNA here is from genome assembly GCF_003990085.1 of Legionella sp. km535. NCBI lineage: Bacteria > Pseudomonadati > Pseudomonadota > Gammaproteobacteria > Legionellales > Legionellaceae > Legionella > Legionella sp. km535. The sequence continues at coordinate 6,686 of NZ_RZGU01000023.1, forward strand.
ATAATCACCTTGGTTCCCAAATCGGTAGTTTCAGCAATAAGCAGACTCACCTCATCCCCTCGTTTCAAATTAAACGGAGTTTTATCCAGAAAATGATCCAGTTTCGAACTGGCAATAATGCGGCCTTTACTATCTTGTTTGACATAAACGATATAAGATTTACCCAATTCCATTAGCCTTTGCTGCTCCGGCACAGGGACCAATAAATCCTTATCCAGACCCCAATCCAGGAAAGCACCTACACGATTGACATCAATAACCTTTAAAAAGGCACAATGATCTAATCTGACGCGAGGCCGCTGTGTGGTGGCAATAATCTTGTCATCGGAGTCAAAATAAATAAACACATCTAATGAATCATTTACTTTAGTACCTTCAGGGACAAATTTGTTCGGCAACAAGATTTCGCCCCAATCGTCACCATCAAGATAAAAACCAAAGGGTACTTCTTTAATCACGTTTAATTTATTAAACTGCCCTACTTTAATCATATATAACTCACTTTTAAAATCAGCGCCAATCTTACCATATCAAGGACAATTTGCGGCAAAAAAGCTGTGGTCATGTAAAACATATGGAACACTCAAAACCTGTCAGGTGCTCCATGCAACAAAAAGTGGTTCTAAACTGAATTTTATCCTCATCTTAATTCAATACATCAACCCGCTATCCCTCGGTAACAAGCTCGGTAGTAATTAACAGTTTAAATGTCCTTTGTTGTCCCATGTCTATTCCTTTTCAAAAATCAGTATCTGATTCTTGGAAACCCTTACGTTCATTCACTACTAATTCAGAGATTGAGTTTAAAGAGCATCCGATTTATTTTGGCTTTTATTGTTTGAAAACATGCTCGCCAATTTACTGGTCAGTACATAAAAAACCGGAGTAAAAATCAAGCCAAAAAAGGTTACGCCGATCATGCCGCTAAACACCGCCACACCAAGCGCTTGACGCATTTCAGCGCCAGCGCCCTCTGCAATGACCAGAGGGAATACACCAAGAATAAAGGCAACAGAAGTCATTAAAATTGGTCGTAATCTAAGCTTGGCTGCCTGAATAGCCGCTTTCCAACGACTGGCGCCATTCTGTTCAAGGGTACGAGCAAACTCAACAATCAAAATGGCATTTTTCGAAGCCAGTCCTATTAGTATAATAAACCCCATTTGAGTCATAATATTATTTTCCATACCCAGGATTTTTATCCCTAACATCGAAGAAAACAAACACATGGGAACAATCAGAATCACCGCCAAAGGCAAGGTCAAACTTTCATATTGAGCAGCCAAGACCAGATAGACAAAAACCACTCCCAGGAGAAAAGCAATAACAGCGGTATTACCAGCTGTTTTTTGTTGGTAAGCAATGTCGGTCCACTCATAACTAATCCCTTCCGGTAAATATTCATTAGCCAATTGCTCCATCGTAGCCAGAGCGTCGCCTGTACTGTAGCCAGGTGTTATGTCTCCCAATAAATCAATTGCTGGATACAGATTGTATCGAGGCATTCTCGCAGGGCTCTCTGTAATCTTGATTGTTGCAAGGGAGCCGATTGGAACCATTTCATTCTGATTATTACGAACTTTGATTTGATAAATATCCTCTGTTCGTTTACGGTATTCATCATCAGCCTGAGCAATCACTCGATAAGTTCGTCCCAAATAATTAAATTCATTGACAAATACCGAACCCAGATACACTTCTAGTGCTTCATTCACTCGGGCAACAGGTACTCCAAGCTGCTCGGCTTTCTCTTTATCAAAATCCAGAAAAACTTTGGGCGTGCTGTTTTCAAACAAGGTAAATACTGATGTGGTTGCTTTAGCCTGATTCGCTTTTTGCGCAAGGGTCATTACAGCATCATATAATACCTGCGTACCTCGCCCTCCCCTATCCTCAATCATCATCTTAAATCCCCCTGCATTACCGATACCACGGACAGGAGGAGGCGGAATGACCACAATAAACGCATCTTTAATCGAGCCCAGCTCCTTCCTTAACTGAGTCAAAATCTGATTGTAACTCAATCCAAGTTTTCTTCGCTCCTCAAAAGGCTTTAATACTGAAAAAATCGCAGCAGAATTTGATGAATTAATATAAATTGCCCCGGAAAATCCAGCAAAAGCAACCGCATTTTTAATCCCGGGAATCGCTAATATTTTATTGATTGCGTCTTGGACTACCGCATCGGTACGGCTAAGGGACGCTCCGGGTGGTAATTGAATGGAAACGATAAAATATCCCTGATCCTGTTTAGGTATAAAGCCTCTGGGTACAGAGCCAAATAATAATACAGTGACTAAAATAAAAAGAATGTAAATAGATAACATCTTGCCGGTATGATGGATTAATTTAGCGATGAATCGGCCATAAAACCTTGAAATGGAATCAATGAAACGATTAAATCCCTCCAGACCCATTCTTATGGGATTCCTCCACTTTTCCCGATTAAATCTCTCATTATTATGTTCATGGGATTTAAGCAATAAAGCAGCCAATGAAGGGCTTAAGGTTAGAGAGACAAAAACGGAAATAATCGTTGCAATAGAAATCGTTGCTCCAAATTGCTGATAAAATCGTCCGGATAATCCTTCCAGGAACAAGGTGGGTAAAAACACAGAGACCAGAACCAAACCAATTGCAACCAAGGCGGAGCCTACTTCTGACATGGTTTTGTGTGCCGCTTCACGCGGGCTCATGCCCGAACGGATATTACGCTCCATATTTTCAATAACCACGATGGCATCATCTACAACAATTCCAATTGCCAAAACCAAACCAAATAAAGTTAAATAATTTAACGAAAAACCTACTGCATCCATGACAGCAAACGTTCCAATCAATGAAATTGGAATTGCAATAATAGGAATAATCGCAGCACGCCAGGATTGCAAAAACAGTAAAATCACTAAAACCACAAATAAAACAGCTTCATAAATTGTGCGTTTTACAGCATTGATGGATTCGGCAACAAAATTCGTCGGATTATAAACAATGTCATAAACAACCCCTTCCGGAAATGATTTTGACAGCTCTTGCATGGTCGCCTTTATTTCATTTGCGGCCTCAATCGCGTTAGTTCCCGGACGCTGAAAAACAGGCAATGCAATGGCAGGATTTTTTCCCAGATATCCTTTTGTAGCATATTCTTGTGTCCCTAATTCCACCCTGCCAATATCTTTCAAACGGACAAGGCGGCCATTTTCTCCCGATTTAATGATGATTTGAGCGAATTGTTCTGGCTTTATCAGGCGTCCCTGAGTTTCTATCGTGTACTCAATACCCAACTGGGACTTTTGCGGCGATCTATTCAGGGTACCGCTGGCAATCTGGACGTTCTGCGACGCCAGTGCGTTGATCACCTCATTGGCGGTCAAATCATAAGAATTCATTAAATCAGGATTAAGCCAAATTCGCATCGCATATTCACTGGCACCCACCAACCGAATATCGCCCACTCCGTCTATACGTTTTATTTTATCCCTGATTTGCAGTACAGCATAATTACCCAAATAGGTTTGATCGTACTTTTTATTCAGTGAATACATATTAATAACCAACAACAAATCGGGAGAATTTTTTACTGTTTTTATACCTATACGACGCACCGCTTCTGGCAATCGTGGCTCCGCTATCGCCACCCTGTTTTGAACAAGAACCTGGGCCATATCCAAATCGGTACCCATTTTAAAGGTAATCGTCAATCGCATTTGTCCATCATCGCTTGATTGCGAATCCATATAGAGCATGTTTTCTACACCATTCATTTCTTGCTCAATGGGTGTAGCTACGGTTTCTGCCACAATTTTTGCATTAGCTCCTGGATACGATGCAGTCACCTGAATGGTGGGAGGAACGACTTGAGGGTATTGCTCTATAGGCAAGTTAAAATAGGCTAAAGAACCGACAATTACGATGATAATTGACAGTACAGAAGCAAATATCGGTCTTTCTATAAAAAAATGAGGCATTTTCATTAATAGAGTCCCGTTATATAGGATTATTTTTATTCAGACAATTTAATCAGAACCGGCTTCACTTCCTGTTCAGGTACTCGAATTCGTTGAATGCCGCTGATAACAACATGTTCATTCCCTTTAAGACCTGATTTGATCACATAAAAACCACTATCACGCAAGGCTCCGAGTTCAATATACACACGCTGAACCTTATTTTGCTTATCAACAATGTATACATAGTTCTTGGATTGATCGGTGTTGATTGCTTTATCAGGCAACAAAATGGCCTCATACTCACCGCTGCTGATTAATCGTGCCCTGCCAAAAAAGCCAGGATAAAGGATGTTATCAGGATTGGGAATAAGAGCACGCCCTTGTATCGTTCCAGTGCCCTGATCGACCACGTTGTCGATAAAATCCATTTTGCCTTTATGAACAAACTGAGTTTCATCCTGTAATTTGACCATAATGGTATTCGAATGAGCATCTGCCCTGGGAAGTTTTCCTGACTTATCCAGCCTGATGTATTTAAGCAAATCATTTTGACTGAATTCAAAATAAAAATGGATGGGATCCAGGGATATAATTTTGGTTAAAATGGTATCATTCATTTTAATCAGATTCCCAACACTGACATAGTAACGGCTTATTCGGCCACCAATGGGAGCAGTAATATGAGTAAACTCCAGATTTAATTTGGCTTCATTAACCTTGGTAGTAGCTACTTGCATCTCTTTATAGCGTTGATCAATCGCCTCGGCAGAAATAAAACTGGATGCCTTAAGTTTTTGAGCCCTATCGTATTGTTTTTTGGCCAAATCTTCCTCAGCAATAGCGACCTCCAAGGCATATTGAAACGGTCTGGGATCAATCTCAAACAATACATCTCCTTTTTTAACGATTTGACCGTCCTTAAAATTAATTGAAGTTAAATAACCTGTAACGCGCGATCGGATATCAACATCTTCAATGGCCTGAAAACGACCTGTATACTCATCCCATTCGACAATTTTTTTTATTAATGGTAATGCCACATCCACTTCAACAGGCGTAGCTGGTACATTGGAAGTTGAGTTATTACAAGAAACTGTCAATAGACTTAATATGGCCAGCACCACCATTAACAATCTGCTCATTCAATTCCCTCTGAATTATTTATTTTTATGAATTGTAGCTGATATACATTAAGATTAGCCCAGATTTCATAACTTGACAGATTTTATCCACCTTAAAAAACAGAACAATTTTAATGCACACAGTTCGCATTTGTGTTAATATAGTGCAAATTTTATTTTATTTGGGTAATTGATATGGTTATTAATCGGTTCAGCATCTTGTTTATCGCATGCTTTTTCATGCTCTTCCAACAGTCAACCCACAGCCAGGTTCTGGTCGAAAAGCCCGGCACCCAAGAGTCTTCAAGCAGAACAGTAACTGAATCCAAACCTATTAAACCAGGCAATGTCATCCATGGTGAAAATCTTGTTGTGAATTGACCTGAGATAGTATATCTCGGAGCTTTTGAGAACTTTTAAATATAGCATATACTGTTTATTTTAAACCTATAGGGATATTCACTATGTTAACAGTTAAGGTAATCATAGGCAGTTTACGAAACGAATCATTTAATAAAAAACTTATTCTCGCGCTAGACAAATTAAATCACCCCAAGCTTCAGTTTAAAATCCTGGATTTGCACCAAATCCCGTTGTATAACCAGGATATTGAATTAAGCCCGCCTCAATCAGTGATTGATCTGAAAAATGAAGTTGCTCATGCCGATGGAATTTTAATAGCCACCCCAGAGTATAATCGCTCCATTCCCGGAGTTTTAAAAAATATCATAGACTGGGGTTCTCGACCCTACGGTAGTAATTCCTGGGCTAATAAACCTGTAGCCATCATCGGTACAAGCCCAGGAGTTATAGGCACTGCAGTCGCTCAATCGCATCTGCGCAGCATTTTGGTTGGAATCGATATGTTCGTCATGGGACAACCTGAAGTCTACCTCATGTATAAAGAAGACTTGATTGATGAACACTATAATATTACCAATGAAAGTACTAAAAATTATTTACAAAAATTCCTTGATACTTTTAGTAACTGGGTGGAATTTCACCACTAAAAACCAGACCACTACTCATTCAAGAAGAAGAACAACTGAAATCTCTTATCTGTACCTTGTTAACTGATGTTCAGTTGTTCCTGAGCCTGTTTCATCATTAAACAACAAACTCATTGAACTGATATAAGACCAGTCCAGGTTAAGCCATATTCTCTCTTTCCTGCTCGAGCCAGGCTAAAAATGCCTCGCGATCTGATTTGGATAAACTTGAAAACTTATTTTTTACCGACTCAATGGGATGTAGTTTTTTCCGTGTCGGTTGAGGCATCGCTTCTTTAAGCTTCATTTTTCCTTGGACTACATTATCATAAGCTTCAGGATCGCTCGCTCTTAATTTCAAAAGTTGACCATCTGCTGATTTGGAACGAGAAGGAAGATAAGTAATCGTATTTTCCTGAGCCAACTCCATACTCATAACATCCTGTTCGGTCAGATCGCGATGTAATTCTCGAATCGGAATTTTCTTTTCTTTTGCTAACATTCTAACACTGGTATCTACTTCACCAAGTACATCCCCCCAATGAGCAGCGTGTTGATTACTTTTGTTCATTGCAGCTCTCAACAGCCACAACAAGTCATTGTTAGTAATACCAAGCCCATCTGGCGACTGACCAAGCGCATACTCGCCAAAATTTTTATACGGATGAGATCTTTTATTCCAAATTTCATGTTCAATAATTTGTGAAATGACGAGAGGCAAATCCTGAAATATCAGTTTACTTGCTGTGTTTATGTACTGATTTGCCATTTCATGTAATTCATCATCGCCTGGATTTGGGTTGTTATCAATCATTCTATCCTCCAATTGTACTGTTAGCTGCATTCTCACTTATCATTGTCGTCTGCATGAATTAATCACTCTACCAGAGCCTCAAGCGCTGTCTATCTGGAATGATCCATTGCAACTCGTCATGCTGCGAACATGCGGTAATGATAGGTGAAGAAGTTAAATGGAGTCCAGAAGATAAATGATCTTTAACACGCTGAATCTGGATCAAAATCTCTAATTCGTATACTCTGTCACCGAATTCAACAGAATCAGGACTTGGGAACAACGCCCACTCAATTCGTTAAAAGGAATTTTTAAATCGGTATTGAGTTTAACTTAACTCCTTCGTTTGAAATTCCTTTTACCTCGACCCAGGGGTCTTTCCTACGTCTTGAAAATTAACAAGGAGAGGTTTAAATGCGCCGTTGTATCAATTTAGTTATTAGCAGTCTCTTGTACTTAATCCTAAGCTCGGCTTTATACGCTCAATTACCTGCTAATTACCAAAATCTGCCTGCAGGGGAAAAACAGGAGTTACTATGGCATGAAATTACCCTGAGCAATGAACTGGATCCTTTGCCCCCACTAAGTGGCAACAGTTTTTCAGAAATACTCGAAAAATTGAATGGCCTATTTAACTTAAAACCTACTTTTGATTACTCCAGTGATGAACTCCCGAAAGGTCGAGTGAAAATTATTCATGCCAACGGTTCAGTAGGTAAAGTCGCTTTTATACCTGCAGCATACCATCCTTTTACAGGCATATATGAAACTGGCGCAATAGGTATTGCCAGGCTGTCTTTAGGAGCGGCACCTTCTGATGACAGTTATGTTCCCGGAATGGCTATTAAATTCCTGGTATCTCAAAATCCCTCTCTAAATTTACAGGTTATGAATCAGCTTGAAGGGCAACAGGGAAATTGGAATTATTTTGCAAAGGAATTTTCCAATCAGATACCCCACCCCACAAGCTGGACTTTAAAAGCAATAGAAAAAATATTTGAATGGGCTCGTGACCCAGCTAATAATCTGCCACTTTGGCATTTGGCTGCCTGGACAAGCGATGGCAGATATAATGGCATTCCAGTTTATCCAGAACGAATTTACTTCAAACCTGCCAGTACAGTACAAAACATCATTCCAGAAACCTCACGTGAAGATTTCAGACTTTCCTTATCAAAAGTACCTTTTGGACCACTATATGAAGTCTACGGTGACTACCAGGGCAAAGAATACCACATAGGCACGTTAATGTTGGAAAGTTCGTTATTGGCATCGGAGTACGGTGATAAAAAATTATTTTTCCAGCACCAGCGTTAATGAGAACAGATAGATCCCGCGCAAAAAGCGCGGGAAGTAGGGGTAATTAGATGAACTATCAACAGACCTTAGTGCCTGGTTTTACTTTTTGTAACACCCATCAACCACCCTATACTGACTTCAAGTTCATCAGCTATTTTTTGCATGGAATAATTATCAAAGGTAATTATCCCATTTAGCAATGCCTCTACTTTAAACCTGGGAAGTTTAAAAAGTTTGGAACATACTTGAACGCGCTCCGTCATTAAAGCAGGTACACCAAGTTCATCCAGTTCATGGTTCAAACGCTCATTAAGTTTCTTGTTTGACATGATAGTCTCCTCTAGGCTTTTTTTTAGTTTAAAACATTAAAGCTTAAGGATTGATTAACAGAATGAACTTTAGCGAGTTAGACACCATCACTGCACTGTCCAAAAACAAGCTAAAGCATCATCTCTGTTCTTTAAACAAACGTCAACTAACACCTAAAAAGAACGGGAGTTATTGAGTATGTAATCTTGGGGACAGATATCGGTCTTTTCCCATTCTTGAGTCAAAATCAATAGCATTAGAAAGTATCGCATCGATTAACTTCGGCATTTCCTCCATCAAATAGATTCTTGCCGCATCGAGTTGATGATTAAACAGAGATTCGCCAACCACTTTACGCAATGGAGTTTCTATTTTAGAACCCCAAGGAGATTCGGGCAATGGGGTATTTAATCGGTGTAAATATGCTTCATAGTATTTAGTAAGCTGGATGGCTCTTCTATAGTAATCATTACTGATTTCCTGTGCTTTTTCCAAACCTGATAATCCAAGCATCCGTGCGCTTTCAATTAATCCAAGAGCTGCCTTATTGACGTCCAGATCTATTTCTCCGGAATGAGCTGTTGCATAAAGCAGACAACATGCTAATAAATACCTGCATTTGGCTTTTAGAGAATTGATAAACACGTCTTTATGAGTGGATTCAACTTCAATTAAAATTTTTTTAAGTTGTTCTATGGCATAATGAGCCACTTCTACAGAGCGATTTTCAAACAATTGTTTCTTTATTTTACTGTATGCCTCAGACAAATCCGCTGGAGTGCCTTTTTGGCTTTCCATAAAAAGGGAATGTTTTAATTTTAACTCTCCGATTGACGGCGTGGAAGAAGCTGCTTGTGATTCAGACGAAATACTGCGAAAATTTAGAACTGAGGTTGATCTTATCATGAAGTTTCCTACACATATGAAAAGGACGAATATTATACAATAAATGCCCTTAAAAAACACATGGTGGTGATAAAAAAATCAAATCAGTATCGGTAAGTGATTAAAAAAATTCAATAATCACCGAAAAAATTAATTCTTAACGTAACGATGCTCCACTACTCCCCCAAATTTATTCACAATGTATTTTGCTCCTACTCATGGACATTTCCTTTCAAGGACCATCAGTTGTCCACCTGTTTATGGAGTGAAATGTCAACCACATTATTTACTGACTTAACCACTCCAGATTAAGGTTCATTACCATTTAATAAGCTCACGCCCAACAAAACTAAAGCTTTTTCATGTAAAGAACTTCCTCTAACAAAGCGCCCCCCTCATAAAATTCCTCCATTTTGGTTGTCCCTGCATTATGAAAGCCCAGAGATTCATAAAACTTTCGTGCTTGATGGTTATCAGATAATACCCAAAGGTATATGGTTTTATAACCAGAAGAGGATAATTCGGATAATGCGGCAAGACATAATTGAGTTCCTAAACCCAAGCGCCAATAATCAGGATGCAAATAAATGGCACTAATTTCACCTTTGCCTCCATCACCATGTGCATCTCTAAAGGCGCAAATACTCGCAAATCCAACAATTTTATGATGCACCTCAATAACTAATACTTTAACGTTCTGTTTTATAAGGTCTGACCATTGTTGCGTTCGCTCTTCAATGGACAGTTCCTGCAATATAGACTCAGGAATGAACTCTTTATACATTTCCTGCCAGGAACGAATATGATTTTCTGCGATTGCTTGTGCGTCTTCTAAAGCAGCCATCCTGATAGCTGGCGCCAGTTTGTTCTTATTCATTTTCAATACTATAAAATTAGAATGACTCAATTTATCATTATTTATTACGATTCATATATTATTTTCTTCACAAAATACTGGGTATCCATGTAATTGCACCATTTTAGTACTGTCAATGAAAACAAAAACGACTTGAAATGGTCTCATTAAAAATAGGTTCATTTTAGTAAGAACCCTATAGAGCCGCGCACAAAGCATAGGAAGCAAGGATAAATAGATAGACTGTTACCTGCCCCTAAAAGAAGTATCACTTATTTGGGTAAAGGTATATATTCCTTGTCATCACCAGGAATCGACCCAAAAGCACCATTACACCAATCTTGTTTCGCTTGTTCAATTCGTTCTTTATTGCTGGATACAAAATTCCACCACAAGTAGCGTGGCTCTTCCAGAGCGGTTCCTCCAAGCACGATGAAACTGGAATTGGAAATAGCAGTGATTTGAATATCAGAACCTGGTTTTAGAATGAGCATTCTATTACTGCCATAATCAGCATCATCGATTCTTATTTCACCGCTTAAAATAAAAATGGCCCGCTCTTCTACAGATCCAGAAATACTCATTTGTCGTGATGCATGAAGCCCACATTCAACAAACAAAGCATCTGAATGAGTCGCCACCGGTGATTTTAAACCCATCCATTCTCCAGCAACTACCCGCATATTGAAGTCTTTTTCATCATAATGAGCAGGGATAACCATTCTGGAATAATGATTAAAAGAAGGAGCCATTTCTTCTTTGCTTAACGGTAAAGCCAACCAACATTGTACACCCCAAAATTGCTGTGGATTATGACGATCCTTTTGCGGAGTTCGTTCCGAATGAGCAATCCCCCGTCCTGCCGTCATCAAATTGACCTCACCCGGAACAATAGCTTGATACGTTCCCAACGTATCTCTGTGTTCAAGTGAACCAGAGAACAAATAAGTCATAGTAGCAAGACCAATATGAGGATGAGGACGAACATCAATACCCTTGCCAGTCAATAGTTCTCCGGGGCCCATTTGATCCCAAAAAATAAAGGGGCCGACTGTCCTTTTTTCTCTGGACGGTAATACTCGCCCTACTTCAAATCCACCTAGATCAACAGTACGAGGAATAATCTCAAGGCTGATATGCTGAGGGCACTTTTTACTCTCGCACACAGGTGTTTTTGTTTTGAAGTAACTCATGATGAAAATCCTTTGGTTAGAGCCTGTTTTGTGGCGACGCGCTTATGATATTAAGTTTATGAATAATTAGGAACATTTGCCAATTTTGAGGTTAATGTACCGCATTACCCTTATATCCCTCACAATGCAGTAATCATTTTGCCGAAGTCATCATCTCTTTCCAAATGTACTTCATAAACTAACACTCACTAGAAATTGATCAAAAAATAACTTGTTAAGCCTATATTTGTGCATTAAAATTAACATTAGAAAACCGCTTTAATCGATAGAGATTACAATGAATGATTATCCTAAAAATAAATCCCATACAACTCCCCCCCCTCCAAAAAAAACATCCCAGTTTAACTCTGACGAATCCGAACAGTTAGCATCAGAACAAACTAAAAAGAATCGCATTGCACAACCCGATTATCCTAAAATCTTGAGTGGAGTTATGCTGATTTTGATTTCTGTTCCATTCGTTGTAGTAACTTCTCCATTAGCCTTTTTGGGTAGTGTATTGGGTTTCCTTAGTGGAGCAATCCAGGGTAAAGAGCTTGGCGCATCAAGCTTGAATGGAGCAAAAATCGGTTCACTGGGCTCTATATCTGCCTTCAATTTTGGCCTGGAATTAACCAGGGCAACTATAGAATCCAACAGCACTACTCAGCTACACTCAAAGTTATCAGAAAACGACGCGAGTGCACCTGCTCAAACCAGTGATAAGGATATTACTATCAATCTTCAAGAGAAAGCGGACTCAACCCTGTCCACCAACCCAGGAGACACTAAAAATCAGGATGTTTCTCTGAAGCCACAAAAGAAAACCAACTCAACCACGTCAACTCAACCTGGAGTCACTAAAGGTCAGGATGTCTTTTTTGCAAAATCCCAAACAAAACCCCAATCGAAGCCATTTAAATTTTCAAAGTCACATGATTTTAATAGCCCTGAAGACGTCTTAACATTTACAGAAACCATAAATCAGTTAATATCTCAGGATGAAGCAAAGGCTGAACCCCCAAAAGAGGGCTCTACACCCAAAGTCAAAGAACCTTATATCGTCAAATTGATTGAAGTAATTAAAAATCCCAAATTATCAGGCGATGAGTTTTGGGACAGACTGGGTCAAATGAGCGACAAAGACATTCAGTTACTTGTCGGAAGACTCAGCTCGGTCAAAGGAAAAGGAGCTCACAGCCTGACGGAGCTGGATTCTCTGTGGCGACAATTTAGTGGTTTTGAATTTGAGCCATCCAAAAGAGAGTATAAAAAGAACAAATTTACAGTAGTTCTTGAATCGCTCTCTGATGCTCAATTAACTGCATCGCTTGCTTCCCCTGATTTTTTAAAACTGCTCAATATAGACACCTACATTGAAGCTGCGGCAAACACCTTGAACCGAAATCAATTCGCATTATTTGCTTCGAACAGTAAAAATCATGATGCGCTAAATTACATGATTAAAAAATTGCAACCAGATCCTTATTTGCTAGGGAAACTGGTTTCTATTCTGCCTCATGCTACAGTAACTATAAAAACAGCGTTAATCGATCAGATTACTCATTTAGCCCATCCTGCTTCTTTTAAAATTGAACTGGCCAAATTGGCCGAACATTTTATTGCCATTAATACCAAGAAAAATATCAAACAAACAGCGCCATCCTCAAGTACCAAGGAGAGCAAACCTCAAGCATCCAAATGGGCAACAGTAAACGCTTCAATAGCCCCAGTCTATGCATCTTCCAAACCTGTGATTAAAACGGATTGGACCGATGAGGCTTTTGCCGCATTCATTCAGGAACTGGATGCAACAACGTATATTATAAATGAACTAAAACTCATGGGTGACTTGAATGCATTGCCCGACAATCGAATTATAATGATTACTGAGCGAGCGGCTTTACCCGAGTTTAAAAATTTGCTCACTCATTTTTGGCGGATCGAAGCGAAACCGTTGAATCATAAGTCAGACATTGAGAACAGAGAACACCGTCTGAGCCTCATGTTGCACAAAATATCAGAAGATCAGCTCATGCAGTCCATCAAAGAAAATAAATTTTGGGAGATTTTTAGAAACATCCAGGAACCTTATTGCAAAATGGCCGCTGCAGAATTAAGCCCAAGGCAATTTGAACTCATAATAGCAAATGCGCCTATCGAGCGACATGCTGATTTTGCTGTAATTCTCACCCAGCTACCCAAAGACAGTCCCGATGAAAAAGCGCGATTTCACCAAATAGTAGAAGCAATACTTCCACACACTACTCCTTGGTTTGCTTTAGCACTCGAGCGGCAAATAAAAAGCTTAATCGCCGGTGATAAACATTTATTTGAGCGTTTTAGTGCTGAATTAAAACATAACCTGACTGCATCATTAGAACGTCCTGAAGTAAAATTCAGCTATCAAATCGATACTACTTTAAACAAAGCGGCAATTTCTCAACTCTTGATTGAATCCCCCGAGCCTCATAGTACGCCCCCTCGTTTAACCTCCTAAAGTGTGATGACAATTCGTTTTCAACGTCCCGCGCATCAACTCGGGATCCCAAGTTTTAACGCAGCCATAGGCTAAAAGACAGGGGCAAGCTGCTTCAGGTAAGCGTTTGTTAGCAATTGAAGTAGCCAATTGCCCAAAGGCCTTGGCTCTGTACATGACAAAAAACTGTCTTGCCCGCACAGGCGGGCAACCATTCATCAAAATAAACCGATTCCATAGAGCCAGTGGGGATTATTTTTCTCTACGTTTAAACTCTCTTTCAACTCGATGATACATTCCATATCACCTCCTTTTGGCGTTCAAGGTGATATGATTTTTAGTGTATGTCAACGAGTTATATCAAATTACTGCCGTGCCAAATGCCAAATAGTTGCCCGCCTGTGCGGGCAAGACAGTTTTTTTGTCATGTACAGAGAGCCCTGGTAAAAATTATTTTTCATTAGATAGGTTTCCCATATACTATGTATGTTGAATAACACTATGAATTACGTTCAGGACTAATATGGATTGGAATCCCGAAAATTATACCAAGGGAAACTACTTTCAAAATGAAACCAGTGAAGCGTTTCGAAAAAGCTTCCCGGTGCAGCCATTTGGGAGAATTTTGGATGTCGGCTGTGGCGATGGACAATACACCCGTTTTCTGGCAGATCATGTAAAAAATGGACATGTCATTGGAATAGACAGTTCAGCAGAAATGATCAAGCATGCGAATCAGCATTGGGCCAATAAAACGCTCAGTTTTAAACTGCACAATATTGAAGAGTATCAACCAACTGCCCCATTTGATTTCATCCTTTCATTTTGGTGTTTGCATTGGACTGACATCAGCTTATCTTTTCCCAATATGTTTCATTCCTTGGCTGAGGGCGGCAGAATATATGCTTTGTTTTCCTCTTTTTCCAGCAACAGCATTTATCAAACGTGTTATGAATTAGCCAGACAGCATCGCTATGATTTTTTAACAGAACGCTACATTAATTCCAGTAATGAATATCAATATTATTTTTATCGTGTTCTCAATACCCTGTTGCAACTCCCTTTCAAACAATTGAAACTGAACCTAAAGACGACTCATGTGTACTTTCCTGATATCAGTTATTTTAAAAATTTATTATTAACCATGCCTTTCATCAAAACATTTCCACCTGATGAAGTTAACGATATCATTGAAGATCTGTTAGAAGTGTTCCAGGAACATTGTCATCGTAAATATGGGGGCAAATTATATTATGAAACCCGCCCCATATATTTAGAAGCAATTAAATAACCATGCGGGGGATAGAATGGATTTTAAAATAGTAAATCATCCCGAGTTAAACATCCCCATCATCACGCCCTCTCTTGCCGCGCCCCTTAATACCCCTGAAACCTTAATTCAGCTCATTCATCAGCATCGAGTGGAATTTTTAAAGCTGCTTGCAGAATACGGTGCTCTTTTATTTAGAGGTTTTGCCTGTCAGGATGTGGATCACTTTTCACAGGCTATCAAAGCATGCAATTTGGGTGACCGTTGCAGTACTAAAGATTATGAAATCGCAAGAACAATATTGGCCAATGAAATTTATACTTCGAGCGATCTCCCAGCCCATATATTTTTACCTCTTCATCATGAAAAGCCCAGAACCAAAAACCCGCCCAGCCATATCTACTTTTGTTGCAATACCCCAGCACGTGAAGGTGGTGCGACGCTTTTTGGAAATGCGGGAGCCATTTGGCACGATATGCCAGAGGAGATACAGCAAAAAATCATGAACCATGGCATAGTCTACAAGCAATTTTTCCATGGCAAATCCATCAGACAATACCTGATAAAATCAATGTTAAATGCCAGCAGTGCTCGAACCTGGATGGACTATTTTGGAACAGTAAAAAAAAAACAGATTGAAGAGCGTCTAAACATCGAGGGACTGCAATGGGAATGGGTCAAAGGAGGCACTGATTTAATTGTCCTGAATTTTTTACCTGGAGCAGTGACTCATCCAGTGACCCATCAAACGCTGTGGTTTAATTCAGCAGGATATTTAAATTATTATTCCAATTTACTCTACGGTGAATTAAAGGCATTACCGACATACTCCTACCTCGTGAACCGATATCTCATCGCTAAAGACATGTTACCCATAGTTTGCCATTACGGTAATAATACCCCATTCTCTTCTGCAGAAATCCTCCAAATTAATCAAGTGATTGACCAACATACCTACCCAATCTATTGGCACGCAGGAGACTTCATGATCGTTGATAACTTTGCCTTTATGCATGGAAAAGAAGCCCACTCAGGCGAGCGATTAGTGTATGGATGTATGACCCAAGCTTATTCTTGATTTTTTAAAACGACTGCAAGTGGCATCATAAATGATTGTCTATTTCTGAGCCAATATCAAAGTACAATCATAAAGAGGCTGCTGTTTTGAAGTATTAGGTATAATAATTGTGAAGCCTATTTCCTTCAACATCGCATGGTATTCCTCTGGAGTTTTCATTATATCTACTGCAAATGCATCAAAAAAAATATAGCGATATTCTGCAACAAGGCACGCAGGATCAGCCTCATCCTTAAAAAATTCGCAAACAGCAACCATGCCTTTTTCAGGTAATGCCTGATAAGCCATTCGTAACAATTTTCTGCATATTGATTCATCCCAATCAAACAATACCCGGGAAAATAAAATCAAATCATATCCGGAGGGAAATGAATCTTCGTCAATAAAATTTCCTTCTAATACAGCTACTGTTCCACTTAACCCCTTGGCCTCAATCGTGTTTCTGGCCAACTCGGCTGCAAGAGGCACATTATATACTGTAGCTTGTAAGTGAGGATAAGTGTTTACAATCGAACAGGCCATGGTTCCATCGCCGCCCCCAACATCCAGAAGTTGCGTCACCCTGCTAAAATCAATGTGATTTAATATACAACGAAGAGGCTGATCTGCTGTATAAGTCATCCATTCCTCAACCGACTTAACTTGCGCTTCGGTTTTGGGAGGCCAGAAAACCTGTTTTCTTATGGAGCCAAAACGTAATGCGTCTGTTAAATTCTCATCAGCAATCTCGCTCCAGGAAGCAAAGAACATAGTCATCCAATACTTACTGTCTCCTTGCAACAAAGCAATAAATTCATCAGGCAACTGATAGGCTACCTGCCCATCCTCTGTGGTTATTTTCACTAAAAAGTGCTCATCAGCAAGAAGATGGAGCCATTTAAGCGCTCTATTGGGCATTAATCCTAATTGCTCAATAATGTCTCGTTCCAAAACACAATTCTGGTGTTCAAACAATGAGAACAGGTTGAGGCTGAACATGGCCTCTATCAATTTAAGTTGTGCGCCTTGGGCAATCAGGGAGAAATAATTATTATAAAAGTCAGTATTGTATTTTTTGGACGCTACTGAAGATGAGCTATGTTCCGAATACGTATGCTTATCGTCTTTGGAAAACCATTTTTTTAACCATGAAATCATCATATAGAAAAGCCCGATAGAATGAACGCGTGTTATTTTTGAGCCAATATCAATGATGTATATATAAACCCAACTTTAGGTTCCGTATTGGGTATGACAACAGTAAACCCTATATCTTCTAGCATAGCGCGATAAGAGGCTGCGGTTTTCATCACATGCGGGGCAAAATCATCATGAAATATGTATCGGTATTCAGAAGAGAGGCATCGTGCATGATTCTCCTCCTTATAAAACTCGCAAATACCTACCAGACCATGTTCAGGTAAACATTGATAAGCCATGCGTAATAATTTTCTATCGACTTGCTCATTCCAATCAAACAACACACGAGTAAATAACACCAGATCAAACCCTAATGGAAATGCATCTTCTTTGATAAAATCTCCCTGATATACGCTGACTCTATGACTTAATCCCTGCTTTTCGATATTTTGTCTCGCCAGTTCTGCCGCCTTGGGAAGATTGTAGACTGTGACCTTAAGGTGAGGATGAGCTCGAGCAAATTCGCAGGCCATGGTTCCATCCCCTCCTCCTACATCCAATACATTGCTCACTCTACTAAAATCGATTTGCTCCAATATATTCTGTATAGGTTGTTCTGCTGTTTTTGCCATCCAGTTTTCAAGCCAAAGGGCTTCTTCATCCGTTTTGGGCGGCCAGGATACGGGGACTTTAACCTGGCCATAGCGAAGTACATCGGTTAAATTTTCTTCCGCTCCAACTCTCCATGTGCCAAAAAAGAACCGAATAGCCCACCATCTGTCGCTGCGCATCATTTCAACAAACTCTTCGGGTAGTCTATAGGCGGGCTGATAATCTCTGGTCGTTGTTTTAATTAAAAAATGCTCCGAACTGAGCAGATGAAGCCACTTCTTCGCTCGAATTGGCATTAAATGTAATTGTTCAATAATGTCCTGCTCTGCAACACAGTCTTGTTGTTCAAACAAGGAAAATAAATCGAGATTAAACATCGCCTCAACCAGCTTTAAACGAGCGCCACTGGCAATCAGGGTGAAATAATTCGCATAAAAAGCGGCATTAGGTCGAGGTTGTACAGATGAAGACACCGGTTGTTTAATAATGTCCTGGGTTTTTCCATTTTTAAACCATGCGTTGAGCCAAGACTTTATCATTTATTCATTCAAAAATAGTGTGATAATTCAGGATATTAAAAAACATCCCGCTTCGCAATCCCAACCTTAAAAAGTGTTTGAAAACATCCTGGGGATTGTGGGGCTTGTTTTAAATTTACTTGAGAGTGTGGTAATTGATTAGCAACCCTCATGGTTTATAAAAATCCACAATAACTTAATACAACATCTAACCTTTATAGAAAAAAACACTCCTCTATTAAAAATATACTTATAAATCAACAACACGCTCATTATCTCAACTATGCCTTGATGGTTTATAATTGATATGAGAATATTTATTTTTCTTTAAAATAAATACAATCAACACGACCAGACGATTAATCATCCTTGCGATTTATAATTTCTGTCAGTACCGCCTCTACGACCATGTAATTTAGAGTGTTCAGGCATTACAGGGAGCAAAAAGTGTTAAAGAAACAGCAACATGACGAAGCTATCGACATGAATGAACCTCTGGCAATTATAGGAATGAATTGCCAATTCCCTGGTATTGATTCGGATATAGAACATGTTGACACATTTTATAATCTATTGCTAAGCGGACAAAGTCCAATCAGAGAAGTCCCGGAGAATCGCTGGAATATTGATCAATACTACGATCCAGACAGAAGAAAAGCAGATAAAATCATCAGCCGATTGGGTGGTTTTTTAAGTAATGCTCATTTATTTGACTCCGAATTCTTTAGAATATCGCCAGCTGAAGCCAAACAAATTGACCCGCAACATCGACTGTTCCTTGAAGTAGCCATACGAGCCTTAAACCATGCAAACATAACTCATGAATCACTCGATGGCAGCAAGACTGGTGTATATTGTGGTATTTCCTCCCAGGATTACAGTCACCTCAACTATAAAGACAACATACAGTTTAACGAATACACGCAAATTGGTGCGGCCAATAGCGCAGCGCCAGGAAGACTGTGTCACTTTTTAAACCTTAGAGGTCCCAGCATGACTGTTGATACAGCATGCTCCTCTTCCTTATCAGCCCTTTACGTTGCAGCAACCGATCTGCGAACACGACAATGCCACACGGCAATTGTTGGTGGAGTCCACCTCAATTTATGCCCTGAAAACTTTATCGGTTTGAGTAAAGCAAATATGCTGTCAGCAAAAGGACATTGCAGCAGTTTCGATATTGAAGCGGATGGTTTTGTGCGCAGTGAAGGTTGCGCTGTAGTTATTGTCAAACGGTTAAGCGACGCAATTAAAGACAAAAATAATATACTTGCCCTTGTAAAAAGCATCGTCATGAATCACGATGGAGACGAGGGAAGTCTTGTTGCTCCCAATGTTAATGCGCAAATTGCTATGCATCAGGCCTTACTGGAGCAAGCAAACATCACCCCACAAGACATTGATTATATTGAAACACATGGCACAGGTACTGTGATTGGCGACTCTGTTGAATTTAATGCCATTCAACACATACACCAAGGCCAACACTCCATTGAAAAACCGCTCATCTTGGGGGCATTAAAAAGCACTATTGGACATACCATTTCTTCATCAGGTATCGCTTCCTTAATAAAAGTAATCGGCGCTCTGAAAAACAAAACCATACCACCCAACTTATATTATTCAATCCCTAATGCAACCATTACCCCAGAAGCCATACCAGCCCTATTCCCGATTCACGCCGTCGATTTTTTGAAACAAAACAATAAAAAAAGGTATGCCCAGGTTTCCAATTTCGGTTTTAGTGGTACCAATGTCAGTCTTATCGTTGAAGAATCTCCAGACTCAGAAGTTTATGCATCCCCTATCGACAAAGACACCGAGTTATGTTTTTTGCTTTCAGCAGGTAACTCAGAATCCCTTAAAATGATGCTGACAGATTTTGTTTCTTATTTGAAGAACACCGCTGCTAACCTGAGTGATATTTGCCAGACTCTAATCAACTGTCGAGATCACTTTAAATACCGCTGCGCCATCATCGCAAAAGATAAAGATTCATTAATTCAAAAAATTGAATCTGAAGATTATGAAATCATAAAAGTCAGCATAAATCACCCACCTAAATATTTAAGTTTTACAGATAAACATCTTGTTGAATATTATTTGTCTGGTGATAACGTGCGAATTGAGGACAACGACTCCCCGTTTAATAAAACCGATTTGCCACTCTATCGATTTAATAGAAAATCCTTTTGGCACGAACCAAGAAATAAATCGGACAATAATCATTGGCTGGATGGATTTTATCAAAAATCGCCAACCCAACAGGATGAGGTCATCAAAGAAAAAATTGCTGGTCTTATAGCAACGTTACTTAATAAAGAACGTATAGACGAATACCAAGATTTTAATTCATTAGGCCTCACCACCGAATCATTGGCAGCTCTGGATCAACTCATTCAGGATTCTTTTGCTCCTCGATTTAAAGTGCCATCAACCCTAACGTCTCTTCAATTAAATGTGGTAAAACTGGCTCGTCATCTTCGCTCCATTATCGTTCCGGAAACCGTACAACGACAGCCATCTATTAATGTACTCAACATTGAACCAATCGCAATTATCGGCATGAGCTGCCGTTTTCCCAAAGCCGAAAATATTGATGCGTTTTTATCCTTATTAGACCAAGGGGAAAGCGGTATTAGTGATATCCCTCTGGAACGTTGGGATAACGATAAATATTATGACCCCGATTTAAATACCTTGGGCAAACTGTACATCAAACAATTAGGGTTCATGGATCATATTAAAAAGTTCGATGCCGATTTTTTTAATGTCAGCCCCAGAGAAGCCAAATTCATGTCGCCACAACTTCGCGTGTTTATGGAGGTATGTTATCACGCATTAGAGGACGCAAATCTTTCTCTGGATTCTATTAAAGACAGCAATACCGGAGTATTTGTTGGCGTTGGAACGAATGAATACCCACGCGTACTGATTGATAATGGCCTCAAATTAGAAGATCTGAGTATTTACCTTGCCACTGGAAATGTCCTAAATGCCTTGGCTGGCCGGGTAGCCTATGCCTTTGATTTTCACGGCCCAATCCAGGTCATCGACACCGCCTGTTCCTCATCGATGACAGCCATTCACAATGCCTGTCTCAGCCTGCAAGCAGGTGACTGCGACATGGCTTTGGCAGGAGGGGTAAACACTTTGTTAGCTCCTGAGTCGAACATCACCTTATCCAAAGCCCGAATGTTATCACCCGAAAGTCGCTGTAAAACATTTAGCGAAGACGCGGATGGTTACGCGCGAAGTGAAGGCTGTGGGGCTATTGTGTTAAAACGGTTAAGTACCGCATTAAAGGATAAAGATAACATCCTTGCCGTAATTAAAGGAACCGCCATTAACAGCGATGGTAAAAGTGGCGGTTTCACTGTACCCAATGGCACTGCTCAGGAAGAACTGATCCGTAGTGCCTTGGCCAAGTCAAAATTATCGCCTGGAGATATTGATTATATCGAGGCGCATGGAACAGGTACCCCGTTAGCAGATCCAATAGAAGCCAATACGCTGACTAAAATATTCAGTGACAGCCATAGCATGAAACAACCACTCTATATTAGCTCAGTAAAAACCAATATTGGTCACTGCGAAAGTGCATCCGGTGTGGCTGGAATAATCAAAGCCATTTTAAGCCTGAAAACTCACAAATTATTTAAACATCTCAATTTTAAAAAACTGAACCCTGAAATCGAATTAAAAAATGCAGTAATTCCACTAAAAACTATCGATTGGTCTGAACATACAAAGTTACGCTGTGCCGGAGTCAGTTCTTTTGGATTCAGTGGCGCCAACGCGCACATTATTCTGCAAGAAGCGCCACAGCAGCGTAAAGAGCTCCCAGCCCTTCCCCAGCAAGATTTTCTGCTGGTGTTGTCAGCAAAGAGCAAACTTTCTCTTGAATTATTGCTGGCAAGTTACCAAAAGTATTTAACGAATACCAATGAACGATTTGCAGACATATGCTTTACTGCCGCAACCTGCCGCAGCCATTTCCTCCACCGTGTTGTCATTAGAGCCAAATCAGCCCAACAAGCAGCGGAACAAATTGAAAGAAAAGAATACACCATTCATACATTAAAAAAATCCCGAGAAACAGCGCAACAAGGACTTGCTCTGGAGCAGTTGCAAAGAGCTTATGAGGACGGGTTTATTCTTAACTGGACTAATTTTTATCAGTCTTTAAATAGCCCTTTTGAAAAGGTTAAATTACCTTTATATGAGTTTGACAGAAAAGAATATTGGACAAAATCCAAAGACAAATTGAATGACATTCCAATTCCTGATCATTGGTGTTTCCAATTACAGTGGCAAATTCAACCCTGTGACAAAAAAAACCGTAAAATTCAGGGGATGAATTGGCTGCTCCTTGGTGCTGAGCATCTGGCATCTGATTTTAAAGCGAAAGGATTGAGGATTTTCGTTGAGGAAGATGGCATTGCTTTAGATCGATTGTATGGGATAATTTTTGCTGAAGGCCTGGATTCAACTGCGACTAAAGACACTGGCGCCAACATCGACTTCCAAAAGCACCTTACCAAAAAACTGGTGCATTTAATTCAAGAGTTCAATAAAAAAGCGCTTGCCCCCCAGTTAGTAGTTCTTACAACTAATGCTATAGCTGAACTTCCCTTAGGCAAACTTAATCTGAGCAATAGCCCGCTCATTGGACTGTGCAAAACCCTTGGTCTGGAGTTACCCCAATTTAATACCACTCTGATTGATTTGGAGCCATCAGAATCAACCATTATCACCAATCAGGTATTTGATGAGATGAGCCATAACCACGGTCCATTGCATGAGCATGTGGTATCTTATCGCAATGGGGTTAGAATGGTGTCTCGATTAAAAAGAGCCACCTTAGCTGACGAGAAAATTCTAATTTCAGGCAAAGGACGATACCTGATTTCAGGAGGCACAGGAGGACTAGGTCTGGTAACCGCGCAGGCACTGCTTTCAGCAGGAGCCAGGGAAGTAGTGATAATCTCCAGAGTAACAGATAAGCCTGAACTGAAAGCAGCCATAAAAAAAATTCTAATCGACTTCCCGGAACAGACCATACAAACGAGAAGTGTGGATGTCAGCAATAGAGAGCAAGTACAAAAACTCATAGCGGATCTTAATGCAGATAATCTGTTAAAAGGCATTATTCATGCAGCAGGAGCAGCAATAAAAGCTCCGTTAATAGATCATAAAGACGAAGATGTGGATTATTTATTTTCTGCAAAAGTCAAAGGAGCATGGCATTTACATGAACTAAGTCAACACTGTGATTTGGATTTCTTTGTCGTTTATTCGTCCATCTCCTCAGTATTCGGAAGCAACAAAGAATCCGTATACAGTGCCGCCAACAGTTTTCTTGATTTGCTGATTGCCGAGCGTCAACGCTTGGGGCTTCCGGGAACAGCCATCCAATGGGGGCCTTGGGGCGAGGTTGGAATGGCTAATAAACGTTCTCGAGATCAGGGGCTTAAAGAGGCATTGATCACCAATGAACAAGGTCATTCCTTTATTAAAGTAGTGCTCAATGGTCAGCTGTCTCAAGCAAGCATCATCTCGCCAGATTATCTCAAGTTCATGCTGGATTTTGTTCCAAATCCCTTGACCGGATTTTATAAAGTGCTTTCTGACGATCTTCTGCTGGATGAGCACCGTCTGACCAATCAAACAGCTAATAAAGATTGGTCCCAGTGGTTAAGTCATTACCTCAATATTAATAAAGAAAATCGATTTAAAGCCTGTAAAGACATGGTGTCAGGGATCTGCAAAGAGATATTGGAGCTGTCCTCAACTGACGATCTGGATGAAGACGAAGGTTTTTTTGAAATTGGCCTGGACTCGCTCATGATTGCCGAACTGGCGAACGAGCTAAAGAAAAAATTAGATCCTGCCATGAAGATCATGGTCAATATTGGCTTTAATTATCCCACCATTAATAAATTGGCAGGTCATATTGAATCAGAGCTGGATGCGAATTTCATTCAAAAACAGGCAGAACAACCATCAACGCCCAAAAATGAAGAAGCCATAGCGATTATAGGAATGAGCTGCAACCTTCCTGATGCCTCCGATATTGCAGCGTTCGAAACGTTGCTCGAACAAGGACTCAGCGGTATTAAGGATATTCCCATTGAGCGTTGGGATAACAGCAAATATTATGATCCCGATATGGATGCCCCGGGCAAATCCTACGTCACTAAAATGGGATTTATAGAGCACATCAAAGATTTTGATGCGAATTTTTTTGGCATTAGTCCACGCGAAGCCAAATTAATAGAACCACAGCAGCGCCTTTTTTTAGAGCAGTGTTATAAAGCTCTGGAATATGCAAACTACCCTCCTGATTCATTGCGCGGCAGCTTGACTGGAGTTTTTGCAGGTGTAGGGCCTAATGAGTATTATGCCCTATTGGAAAAATCAGGATTTTCCAATGAAGAATTGAGCGCATACTCGATTACCGGAAATGTATTGAATTTGATCCCAGGTCGAGTCGCCTATTTTTTTGATTTTAAAGGCCCTTCATTAAGCATAGATACCGCCTGTTCCTCTTCTATGGTCGCACTTCATTACGCCTGCCAAAGTTTAAAAAATCATGAAACGGATTATGCACTTGCTGGTGGCGTGAACATCCTGTTGATGCCTGAATCCAACGTAACCCTTTGCAAGGCCAAAGCCCTGGCACCCGATGGTCAATGCAAAACCTTTGATGAACGAGCAGACGGATATGCCCGAGCCGAAGGATGTGGTGTTGTCTTGCTCAAAAGATTATCCGATGCCCTGCGTGATAAAGATTCCATTTTAGCGGTAATCAAGGCAACAGCAGTCAATAATGATGGAAAGTCAGCAGGTTTAACTGTTCCTAATGGTACAAGCCAGGAAGAAGTGATGAAAACGGCGCTGAGCCAATCCAATCTGTCAAGCGAGGATATCAGCTATATTGAAGCGCATGGCACAGGTACCCCACTGGGTGATCCGATAGAGATTCATGCCATTAATCAGGTGTATGGGCCCCATCACACCAAGGAAAATCCGTTGTATGTGGGTACTGTTAAAACCAATATAGGTCATCTTGAAAGTGCTTCAGGGATTGCCGGCATTATAAAAACAATTATCAGTTTAAAAAATCAAAAAATTTATAAGATACTCAATTTTAATCATTTAAACCCTAACATTAGCTTAAATAATACCCGCATAGCCTTGCAGAATATGGACTGGAAAAGCAGTATTAAACCACGATGCGCAGGCATCAATGCCTTCGGATTTAGCGGCACCAATGCTCATGTCATTCTTCAAGAATTTCCTCAGCAGGACATGAGCAGATCAACACACACAGACCAGCTTCATGTGCTTGTTTTATCAGCAAAATCCAGTACAGCACTCATTCAATTATCCAAGGCGTATCAACAGTATCTGGAACACACCAAAGAGGATTTCAGCGATGTATGTTTTACTGCCGCAACATGCCGCGATCATTATTCTTATCGTTTGGTTCTCTCAGCAAAAAGTACCACCGAAGCCGCGCAACTTCTTAATTCAGGGCATTTTACCTTATCCTCTGCTCCAGGAAAAAGCTTCGAACGCACACACAAACCATTGCTTAATGACTTATTGATAAAGTACCTAAATGGCGAATCAATCGACTGGAAACAGTATTATAAATCACTAGGCACTGAGTTTCACACCGTTGTGCTACCTCATTATACTTTTGACCGCGTTGAATTCTGGCCGGATAAAAAAAGTGAATACGCACCGCCAGAAAGCCTAATCCATCCTCTTTTAGGACAAATGCTCTCCATGCCAGGAAATGAATTCCTGTTCAGAAACAAACTGGATTTGAATAATCTAAGTTATATAAAACACCACATGGTATTTGATAAAGTGGTTGTTCCGGCGACGGCCTATCTTGAGTGTGGATTAACCGCTGCAAAGGAATTACTCAAGAGCAATGAGCTGAGTATTGAACACGTTCATGTCGAACGTCCATTATATCCTCGACAAGGTCAAGAGATTCAACTTCTGGCAAAACCAATCCAAAATGGACGATACAAAATCAACTTTTTCGCACAGCATGATTCAAGTTGGCAGAAATATGCCGAAATGGAATGTTGCCCCAAAACCAGTTCTACCCCCGTATACATCAACATTAACGAGCTCAAATCATCCTTTGATAAAAAGCTGGATCTGTCGCAAATTTATGATCACTTTAAAAATCGCTCATTATTTTATGGCAAAGAATTTCAGGTGATGCAGGAAGGATATATTGGCACGGACAGCATACTATCTAAAATAACCTTAACCCAGGCAACTCAGACGACTGATTATCATTATCACCCCATACTACTTGACGGTGCCATTCAAAGCATTGTTCTGCTCAGTATGAATTCAGTGGAGCATTCAACTTACGTTCCCTATTCTCTGGATCAGATGACCACCTTTCACCATGCGCCGCGAACTATTTGGGTGCACTTGCTCAAAAGAAGAACGAAAGACGAACGCGATCTGTGCTTTGACTTAAAAATCTACGATGACTCAGGGTTATTGATTGCGTCTATCAAAGAGCTGAAATTAAGAAAAGTCACACCCAATCAATTTATTTCCTATGAATCCGTTCTGAACCATCTGTATCAAATTCAATGGAAGCAGGTTGAACACCAACAACCAGTCGATCAGAGATTACCCGAACTATTGGTCATTTCAAGCGATCCCGAAAAAGCTAAAATACGATTAGGAACGCTCCGTTACCAACTCATAAAAGAAGTCAGATCTCTGGCCGATATAGAGCATAAACATATCGTGTTTCTCTATGATCAAAGTCAATTTTATGAATTGGTACATTGCTGCAAAATGCTCTTTAAATCACGCCCGGAAAGCTTTACCTTGGTAACAGAACAGGCTTTTGCCCTGGACGAGAATGAGGCAGTCAATCCCTACCACACCATGGCCACTTCTTTCTGGAACAGTTTTAGAAACGAACTCGATTTAAAACAAAATTACACCGTGGATTGTGATGCCAAGAGCAACCTGGAAGATGCATTTCATTATTTATTTAATGCCAATAATGCCGAAACACAATGCGCTCAGAGAAAGGCACTCTATGTATCCAGATTGAAAAACAAACATCTGCACATAAATCAGTCACAACAAAAATCAATATTTGATTCTCAGGCCAGTTATCTGATTATTGGCGGAACAGGTGGTTTAGCAACACCATTAATACACTATCTAATCTCAAGAGGTGCACGAAACCTCCATCTGACCAGTCGTTCAGAACCATCAGCTTCCATTCAATCCTTAATTGAAAGTGCAAAACAAAAACAGATCCACATAAAACATCATCAAATCAATGCCAGCAATTATCAACACATGGAGCAATTGATCAAATCCCTTACTCAAGATTCTTTACCCCTTAAGGGAGTATTCCATCTGGCTGGAATCGTTCAGGATGGCTTGATAATCAATTTAACCAAAGAACAAATAGAAAACGTACTCACCGCAAAGATGGAGAGCGCCCTGATTCTTCATCAGTTAACAAAAACTATTCCTCTTGAACTGTTTGTTCTTTTTTCTTCTTCGGCATCCATTCTGGGAGCAAAAGGACAAGCAAACTATGCAGCAGCAAATGGATTTTTGGACGGATTAGCGCATCGGCGACACCATGAAGGTTTGCCCGCAATTGCAATAAACTGGGGACCTTTTCAAAACACCGGAATGACATCAAACCTGACCCAAGCCATGCAACAACATGGTTTTATGCCCATGGAACCAGACAACATTGAGATACTCGATGTGTTATTAACCAGTCAATTAACCCAAATTGCTCCATGCCCTATGGATTGGACTGTCTATTTCAAACACTCGCCCAAACAAGCCCTGTTTGAAGAGCGTGTCAAAATGCCCACAACACCGGATAATCACTTTTTAAATTCTTTGAAACAGGTTACTAAAGAAGAGATCATTGCAAAACTAAGTCAGGCTTTATGTTCCATCACCGCTGAAGTTCTGAGGCTGGACAGCGGCAATCAAATCACTACAAAAGATAATCTATTTTCCATCGGAATGGACTCACTCATGTCTATAGAAGTAAGAAATCGTATTCACGATTTGCTGCACTTTCCCAAACTGAGTTTACCCATAGAGTACTTCATCAATAGTCCGACTATTGAAAAAATTGCGACCGAAATTGCCAATAATCTATATCCTTTGCTCCACTCTGAAACTATTGATTCGACAAGTGCACCAATATCCGAACAAACCGTTCCATTGTGTGATTTTCAGTACATTTTTTGGGTGATGAATAAACTCAATTACAGCTTTAATATTGGCATGCAAGTGCAAATACATGGTCCCCTTAATAAAGATTATCTGGCCCAGGCCTTTCATTATGTTGTAGAACAAAACAGCGCATTCTGGATTCAATTTAACAAAGAGGACCCCATACAAACCATTAATCGACACGGTCATTTTCAATTAATATTTCATGACATCTCTTTGAATAATGAGCGAGATGTACTTCATATGGAATTTTACAGAAACCTGATGCGTCTTATTCCCTTATCAGAACAACCCTTAATCAGAGTATATCTGTATAAAATAAATAACGATCTGCATGAATTGCATCTGTTAATCCCTCACATCATTGTAGATGATACCTCTTGTGAACTGGTTTGGAGCCAATTTAAAAACAGCTATGAGCAGCTTGTCCAGGGAAAAAAATTACTGCCCTCTCCAGAAAGAGAATCGTTCTTTAATTATGTGAAACACAACAATGAACATTATGAAAATAATCTGACTGCTAAAATTGATTTTTGGAAACACTACAATCGCGGATTTGAATTATTAAGCTTTGGACATGGAAATCATTTGCCTGATGCAGCCATTCAATCACAGTTTTTATGCCACTACCCTATTCCCAATCGCATCATGGATTCATTTTTTGAGTGGCATAAAAAAAAGAATATCAACGTAACTTCTGGCTTGATTGCCGCTTGCCAAATCGCGTTTTACACAATCAGCCACCAGAGTAAAATTCCTGTAATTTTGATTCGTAGCGGAAGAGAAGGCAGCCGATATAAATCCGTTGTGGGTCTTTTTTCTGAATACAAACGCATTAATCTGGCTTTGGATGAAAAAAGTCGATTTATTGATTGCATACATACCATAGAAGAACACATTCTTAAAACGGCACCCTATCAACAATGTTCTCATTTCATCAAAGATCTGGGATTTAAAAATTCAAAATTGACCTTTAGCCAATATCTTTCCTATGCAATAAACAAACTGCTTCTCACAAAGCAATTTAAAGAAAGTAAAATCAATTCTCTTGTAATCAAATATTATCTCAAATATTTAAGCAGGACAAAAACCTTTAAAAACAGCCTGTTGATTAAACAAAAAATCAATGAATTGTTTAATTTGAACTTGCCGATCCAAAAACCCGACAGACTTAGAGTACTCATCAGTATTACACCCAGTTTATTTACTAAAGAACAACAGGACATGAATTTTGGCCATCTGAATTATTCTTATCCCAGTCATTTCAGCTGCATGGATCGCCCTATCAGTAACAAAACCTTATGGGTTTATTTCTCAAAAAATCAACATGGGGAATATCAACTGTCAATCAACGGCCCATTAACACAAGAATGTAAAGATAAAATCAGCATTGAGCTGAATAAAATTATCTCCCATATTGGTGAACATAATTCATGCACTGTTGATGAACTAATAAATAAGTCCAATATTCCAGTTAATATCAAATAGAATTGCCTATTCGAATCATTGACATAATATCAACTTTTCTTACATCATATTTCTTACTTCTAAAAGGACTTAAAATCAAAATGAATACATCAAGATTCTCTCGATTAATGCTATTGCCCTTACTTTCTATTCCCACTGTCTTACAAGCCAATCCAGATCAACTAAACCCCTATGACGTTGGCAGCTTTACTTTGAACGCATCAATAGGCTATTTATCAGGAAAATCAAAAGAGTTTGTTTATGATGCGCCAACAGGACGAAAAGTAAGTGAGTTAGACTGGAAAATTAGTGGGGAACCCATCATCCGTGGAGAAGCTAATGTTCATCTGTTCCGATGGCTGGATTTTAATGCACAGGGATGGATCACTATACAGCAAGGCCGAGCGGTAATGGATGATTATGACTGGTTTAACCCTAATCAAATCTTCTGGACTCATTGGTCCCATCATGAAGATACGAATTTACGTCAAGCGAACGAGTTTGATTTGAATTTAAGATCATGGTTTATTCAAAAACCATCCTATCAAGTGGCTGGAATGGCAGGCTATCAACGTACTCTATTTAGTTTTCTGGCTAAAGGCGGTTGCTTTACCTATGATAATGGAAGCGATATTGGCTGTTTTGTTCCTGGCGAAAGCGTTATAGGATATAAGCAGGTCTATAAATCGCCTTATATTGGGCTTGCTGGAGCCTATCTGGTTCGATCCTTTGAGTTTAATGGCCTGTTCAAGTTCAGTAACAGAGTCAATGCAAAAGACGTCGATCAGCATTATTTACGCACTCTGACCTTTCATGATCAAAGTAATCACTCCAAATACTATAATGCCGTGCTCAACGCAGGCTATTTTATAAAGCCGCAGATCAAACTGTTCGTAGAAGGTTCACTAACCTATTTCCCCAATACTATAGCCGAGACTGAAAAGATTGATAACAGTACTGGGGCTCTAGAGTACTTTCCAAGAGGTTCCGCTGGTTTAGGAAATAGAAACTACATCATCGCTCTGGGCATTCAATACCGTGGCAAGGTAACAGAGACATCTTGATTCATTTCCGCAGAGTCATTGTCGCTGGTTAAACCCTGATTAAAATTAATAGCGCCTTTTCGAGCCATCCAGACACTATGTGTTCCCTGATTAGTAATGGCAACCTTATTAATTTCCTCCCCGCCTAGATACGCATCGGAAAAATCGAGCAGATTTTTAAAAAAATCTTTTGTAGTAATCAAGGCACCTAACAGGTCAAAAGCAGTGTACCCAGCATTGTTTTTATTCTCTTGATACTGATTCCAGATGCCAAGTTCAGTTGCCCTGCCTTTTAATAAATTCAGCATTTCTTCTTGTCCGGTAATTGAAGCAATATGAAATACACTGTTTCCCCGGGGAGTTGATTTCATCAAATCTGCAGCTGAATAAAACGGTAGCAATAGATTAACGCCCTCAATATCGCCTGCCTTGACCAATAACATCAATGGTGTGTTTACCGGTACTCCAAGAGTTGCTGCTTCAGCAGTTATTTCTCTATAGGGTTGATTAGGCGTTAGTAAAAGCCGTTTTGCCGAGTCGGATCTTTGAGCTAACTCAGCTAGTTTACTTAATACGGACATAACTTCCTTGTGACCTACTTCAAGATACTCTTTTTGCTTGGTAAAAACATGTTGTGCCAGAAAAGCAGTCAATGGAGTATTGCCCAAATCGTCTTTAGAATAGGAGTTCGACTTAAAGGATCGCACCATGTAATGAAGAACATCCCTCTCTGTGGTAGATGATAGCCCACGAATTAATTGAGTATGCTTGTATAATACAGGCGCATTGCTAATCAAAGTTGACGGATTGTCATGATCCAGATCATCATCAGTGTGGACTACATCCACAAACAAACTGCGTACATTGTTTATAAAAGAGAATAAAGCATAGGTTACAGGGGCCCAAATAAATTTCAAGCTTAATACATAAGGTACATAAGACTCGTTGTTCCGGGGAAGATCAAAAAGTTTAGACCAAAAATTTCTACGCTCTATTGCCATTAAATGCTCCTGGTATAAGATCATTATACAGCGAGAGGCTTAAGCTATTCTTAGCTCGATATGAACTTCACACTGGATTGATGAATTTCCTATTTGATTGCCACAATATAATTTATCCTGTTCTTTAGAGTCTATCAAAATGCATCCCTTTTAATTGCTCAGGGATTTTTATTAATTTGGTCTATAATCGTTGATGGTGTTAGAATCTGAGGCAATACAACCGGATTACCTGATTTAGGGTAATACACATAGAGTGGTACACCGGCACGATCAAATTGTTGCAAATACTTTAAAATGGCATCGTTTTTATTGGTCCAATCTGCCTTTATTACGATAATTTGTTCCTTGTTAAAGAAACTGTGTACTTCACTAGTATCTATTGCTATTTTTTCATTGAATTTACAAGTAATGCACCAGGCCGCTGTCGCATAGACAAAGACTTTCTGATGGTTCTTTAACAGTTCATCCAGTTTTCCAGAGGAATATTCATAAGTTTGTATGTGTTGATGTTTCTGAGTCAACTCCTGATTTATCCAATACAATGGGTACATCACAAGAGCAAAACTGACCAATAAGGCTATCCAACGCAATGTTCCATGCCGAACAGTGCGTAAAAACCAAAAAAACAGCAACAGAAAACACAAACTGACCAATAACATCATGACGCTGTCATTACTCATTTGAAAACCGGCCACCCATAACAACCAGATAACCGACAGTAGCATGGGAAATCCAAGAAATTGTTTCAATTTCTCCATCCATGCACCCGGCTTGGGCAAAATAACCTTGTTGTTCGGAAGCATACACAAGAACAGATAAGGCAAGGCAAATCCAAATCCAAGAGACAGAAATATCAAGAAAGCCACCCAGCTTCCCTGACTTATGGCCACACCGACCGCCGTTGCCATAAATGGGGCTGAGCAAGGTGTGGTGACCACTGCAGCCAAAACACCCGTACCAAAGGCATAAAGCAATTCATGTGTTTTTTGCCATCTTAGATTGGTGCTTAACGAAAATGGAATATCAAAAAAGCCAAATAAATTAAGCGTAATAAGCGCGAACAAAAAAATCAGCAGGATTAGAACGAATGGGGACTGCATTTGAAATCCCCACCCCACCTGACTACCCAGATTTTGCAAGAGAAGTGTTACCAGAGCAATGATAAAAAAGAAAACCAGTACACCCAGTGTATAAAAAACACCGTGCATACGTTTATTTTTAAATGAATGAAGCGTCAGTATTTTGAGTGATAAAATAGGAAACACACAAGGCATCAGATTTAAAATCAATCCCCCCAGGAAAGCAAAAAGCACAATCGTTCCTAACCAATAGCTATCATTCTGATCATTTGTCACTGGCTCAGTCTGATTAGTCCCATTGAGCTTAGATAAAGCCTGAGAGTCGTATACTTGTTTCGATAATGAAACGGCGTGTTGGTTATTCACCAAGGTTAGCTGAAACGGTTGTTTTAGCAAGAGTGCCAAAGTCTGGTCAGATTCAGAGGCTGCATTTTTTTTAACTTGAATAGAATAGTAGCCTTGATTCTTATCAATTTGTGTTAACGTGGGAACATTAAACAATAACCCGTCAGCACCTTCAATAAATAATTGTGCGTCTTTAAGATCTTCTGCAGACCTAACACTAACCTTCAAATTGGCCGATGTATCATCCTGATGGGTTACAGCCACATCATGGATTCCCAAATTATCGGTATTGCCAGATTTCGGAATGGCTTCTATCGCTTTGTCGATTAATTTTGCATTGGGCGATAACGCAGCATCACCTGGAGGCAAAATTAATCCTAATTGTGTCTGTTGAGGTACACAGGCGGTAGGGTTGCATAATAAATAATCCAGTTTTAGATTCAAAGACAAAGTTTTGGTGGGATCTATCGGAACGATCTTTACTGGAAACATCACTTCATTTTTGTAAACATTGGCAATAAAGTCATTGCTTTTTATTCGCATTGGCCATGGCCACCATACTTCAGCTTGCTTTAAATTCTGACTGCCTTCCCATGAAAACTTCGCCCCGTACCCTACCTCTCCAGGAGTACGCCAAAAAGTTTCCCACCCTTTAGGGAGCTTCACCTGTACACCTACAAAAATATCATGTCCTTTTTTTATACTGTCACTATTACTCAGAAGAGAAGAATGTGCTTCCGGAGTATCAGAGGCATAAGCGGACACAGAATTGAGCAGGGGTAGGAGAAGAAGAACAAATAAAACACTGCATATTTGCACTAATCGATGCATGGAGATTCTCTCATGGTTATGTCTAGATTCTAGACTACAAAATGCGGTTTGCAAATATTGTATACAAATATGGGTATTTATTTACTGTTTGTTAACAATTGACCATTAGAAAGATAGCACCAATAAGGTAACTCAATGTGCTCCTGCAGCCACTTAGCGCATTCCCTTCCCTTGAGCATGGCCATGGTGGTGATGCTTCCTGCGATGATGCATTGCGCAGCCAGCACTGTAAGAGAGACAGGACAATCTTCCACTGGCCAGCCTGTTTTAGGATTCAGAAGATGGGAATAACGCTTGCCGTCAAGCTCTATAAAACGCTCATAAACACCCGAAGTGGCAATCCCACCTTGTTTCACATGCAATTCCCTGAGTGACGCCCCTTTTTTTTGAGGATTTTGAATGTGTATAGACCAGTAATCATCGTCAGGATATGGCCCTATGATGCGAATGTCTCCACCCAAATCAACCAGACCACTGTTAATCCCTTGCTGTTGACATAAACTGGCAACGGCGTCAGCGGCGTATTCCTTAACAATACCACCAAAATCAATTTCCATATTTTTTTGAGGTAAGGCAAATTGCTGGCCCTGACGGTACACCTTCTGCCAACCCACCAGGTCCAGGAGTTCATCCAGTAGGGTTTGAGAGGGCGCTTTTGTCGTTATATTTCCTGTTTTAAAATTCCAGGCTTTACGTAATACTCCGGAAGTAATATCAAACAACCCATCGCTTTCATGAAAACAAACATCGGCATAATTAAGTATGGCACTCGTTTCTTCGTCCAGGGTAAGCAACCGATCACTACCTGCTGATTGATTTATTCTGCTGATAACACTGTCTGCTTTGTATCGGGAATATTTATCATTCAGCCGATTAACTTCTTGAACTGCCAGTTTCAAGACCTTGGTCGCATGCTCTTTGTTTTTACTCATAAGACGAACTTCACATGGCGATCCCATAGAGACAAAGCGAACCGCCAAAGGCTTTAACTTCCTGACTGCTGAAGATTTAGCCACAACCGCAACCCCCACCTCCCAAACTGACACTACCTCGGGAGGATTCAAGAGCTTTTTCCATGGTTTTATTGTTCATGTATGCTGGAATGGACCAAGGTTCTAGTGACATGCTCGGTTTGGTGAAGTTGCCTTTTTCCCAGGGTTCAACCTTGGTGCACCCTGTGATGCAAGTAACATCGATTAAAGCAAGTAACAACACAACACCTGCCGTACATTGCCTATTATTCAACTTAATTCGTTTATACTTGCTTGCAACATCACGCATCATAGTTACCCTTTATTTAACCAGTCCTTTAATGATTGCACTATTGCCTGCATCATATCCAGGAAATACACGAATTATCTTTTTATCTGGCCCGATGAGATAGGAGGTCGGCATTTTTGATAATCCAAATTGTTTAGCAGCCGAGCCATCCGGATCAGACAAATGAGAAAAAGAAGAAGGATACATTTTCAAAAACTGTTTTGCTGCGGCCGGATCTTTATCAGTATTAATTCCCACCACTTTAAAACCCTTTGCATTAAGACTTTTTGATAAACTGGATAATTCAGACATCGACTGGCGACAGGAAGCACACCAGGAAGCCCAGAAATCAACTAGAATATATTTTGCCTTGATGTTGGCAATATTCACCTTGGTAGCAGGATTAGACATTAGCGGTAACGATATTGCAGGAACGGGACTTCCTGCACCTACTGCAAACAACACAGATGGCATCAGGGCACAGATAAATAAACTGACCAACGCACATGTTCTCATCACTCTCTCCTTGTTAATGGTTAATGCACTAATAAACGCCTTTAATTCCGACATACACCACCGCCATCCTGATTTTGGTAAATTCAGGTTCTGTCGGATACGTTACTTTGGTACCACCTAAACGCATGGAGGCATTTCTGACTCCATACGAGCCTCCAATATACGCGGTATTACTGGCAGATAACTGTTTATCCACCTCCAACAAACCAGACAACTGACCATAAGAAGCAAAACGATAGTCACTGGTATAGAATAGAAACGTACTTTGTGGCGTAACGTTTGGAGGCGTTAACAGATTATAGTACTTAGTACCCGTTTGTGAATAATAACGAATACCAGGCTCCAAACCCCAACCATTCACCAAATCCATACGCAAAGTGGATTTCACCGTCGAGGAGCTAACGCCCCAATCATCTGTATAATAACGATACTCCAAATTGAACCCAGCTTCATGAAACGATTGTATATAATGTAGATACTTACCCGCAAATGACCAACCGACTCTCCTGTCTGGCATATAATCCGGTTTATAAGGATCGTTCATAAATCCTCTGTCCAAAAAATACGTTACTGCAAATTGAGCCAGAGTGGTAGTATTGATGACTTGAGTTATCCCGCCCATCATTTGCCAATTATTATTCGTTCCGCCCACCCGAGGGTTTATCGCGCCAAGCTGATTGGGTATAATGTCATTGAATGTATAGCTCGTTCCAATATTTAAAGCTGTATTTTTATTATTTAAATCGATGCTTGTTTCTGCTCCGAGAAAATTTGATTTGTAATCGTATTCTCTCGATGCGCCAACTTCCACTTTGGTGGTCGCTTTTTCTCCATAATAATTTAAACTGACCGCCCCTTCATTACGTTGATCACGAACGGATGCGCCAGTTACTGCCTGTTTGGCAACTCCGGTATCGGGAGCAACCACTCCGGGCGATGCGCCGGTTACTGTATAATATACAGGAGAAGCACTGGTTAAAGCATCACGACCAACAGCCACCTTGAAATCCATCTTTTCTGTAAACGGAATTTCTAAATACGCATTGATGGCATTAACATCAATCATAGGGTCGGGACTATACGGTACCAGATTATATTGTTGGTTGTTGTGAGTAATTTTGGTTAAAGCCAATGCGACATCAGCAAAAAGATTTTTGACAGGATGCATGATTCGGGTAAAGACCTTGGAATCCGCGCCAAAAATGGCATGAGGGTCGTACTCCGAATCCGTGGCCGTATCCGATTGTGAATCGTTGGCCGCAGCATCAGATGAATTCGCACCAGCGTCGCTGGAAGTCCCGCCATCTTCCTCAAGCTTTTCACTGGAAGAGCCGGTGTCCTCATCCAGCTTTTCAGACGTAGAACCAGTATCCCCATCCAATTTTTCTGAGTTACTTACACTGTTCAGTAGAGCAGCATCCCCTCCTTCAGGGTCAACGACCTTGTCAGGGCAATCATTCAGATAAAATATTTGAATGGGCTTCAAATCAAGAAGTTTTTTGAGATAAGGAGCAACGCAGAGGACAGGACTACCGTTGTCCGCGCCAAAAGAAAGACTCGCTGTTTTTTTTAACACAGGCGGCTCAATTTTGGTAACACCCAGCTGATTAGTCGATTCCGCCTGATTCGTTGATACAGCGGCAAAGTTTAAAGCGGGTAACATCACAGCAGCAGCTGTCAATGAAGATAGAATTGAATTTTTTTTCATTATCGCTTGTTTATTATTATTAATTCAATTTGCTGAGCAATAAAGTTTCAAAGCGCAGAAAGAATTTTAGGAAAATTAATCATACGTATTAAATCTTATAAGTCAATAAGTTAGGAACTAATTAATTAACGTCCTTTAATTGCAGAAAATGAAATAAAGAATTTCCCCCAGCAACCTCTATGATATGCCTGGCGTTTAAAATCTTTAACTCAATTCCAGATGATTCAATTAACACAGGCATTGAACTGCTACACCAAAGGGAATTTCAGGGTTTATGTAAATGGATACTGTCTTATAACTTAACGCTTTAACAGAATTCTCCATGGTTGAAAATAGGTCCAGATGTCTGCTTCTTTATAAGCAGGACGTGACTGCATTCGTTTAAACCAACTCTTTAAATCAACAGATTCCACTAACGGATACTCACCTATCATTTTTAAACGTCCTAATAAAACTACGATAAGAATATCAACCGAACTGATTTTCTCACCCAATAAAAATGTTTGTGGAACTGGTAATTTTTTGAGGTAACAACGAATATTGTTACGCTCAATCTCCAGTTTTTCAACAAGAGATCCTTCTGTAAAATAAGCCAAACGCTGTTTATTCAGACTGATTTTGGCTTCAATTGCAGCCTTATCCGACGACGTCGGCAGCTCGGCTTCCAGAGAGCGAATTGCTTTTCGCAACATTTTGAGAGCAAAAAATCTAAGTGGAGCGATACTGCTCAAGGCTTTACCAAAAGTCAGTCGTTCAATTGTAATGGAATATTGATCGCGGACCAGTTCCTCGATTCTTACGGCACATTCGGCATCTGCATCCATCCAGAGCTCGCCAGCCTTATCAGCCGCAAACTTTAAAATATCCTGACTGTCTGTCCAAATCTGCTCGTTATCAACCAGAGTAGGTACCGTCATGGAAGGGTTTATCTTCATATACCAGGGAGATAATTGCTCTTTAGCTAAATGAATATCCATACGCCGGAGTTGAAAAGGCACACCTGCCTCGAGTAAAGCGTAACGACCAATCATCGAATAATATGAAGAAGAAGCACTATACAAAACCATAATCAATCCCTGATCAGAGCACTAATTAAATATAAGAGTATCAAGATCGCTGACTTTTAGAAATACGTTAAATCCACTACTTTTAATAAGTGATATTTAATAAGACCTTATAAGCTGTTTAACGGTATTTTTAAGTAACGTATTCCATTGGCCTCAGGCTCACTCAGCTTTCCAGCCAGAATATTGACCTGTATGGATGGAAGTAATAATCTGGGGACTGGTTTCCCTTTATCTTTAGCCAAGCGCTGAATCACATAAGCTTCTTCTGAAACATCTCCCTTGACCATAATATTATGTTTTTTTTGTGCCCCAACTGTAGATAGGCAATCAGGATCCTGGCCTGAAGGCGGATAATCATGGCAAGTAAACAGGCGAGTATTTTCTGGTAATGAAAGAATCTTTTGAATGGAGCGATAGAGTTGATTGGCACTTCCTCCGGGAAAGTCGGTTCTGGCAGTGCCCACATAGGGCATAAAGAGAGTATCACCAACAAAAGCAGCATCTTCAATTAAATAGGTAACACAGGCCGGAGTATGACCTGGAGTATGCATTACTCGAACCGGAAGCGTGCCAATATAAAAAGTTTCCTCGTCCTTAAACAGATGATCAAATTGAGATCCATCAAATGATGATTCACCTGAACAATTAAAAAGTGGCATCCAGAATTGCTGCACGTCTTTAATATGCTCTCCAATAGCTATCCGCCCACCGACTTTATTTTTTAAGTATTGAGCAGCAGTGAGATGATCTGCATGGGCATGAGTCTCCAATATCCATTCAACTTCCAAGTGATTGAGCTGAATAAACTCAAGCACTTTGTCTGCTGAGTGTGTCACAATTCGCCCGGA
This sequence comes from Legionella sp. km535, assembly GCF_003990085.1. Lineage (NCBI taxonomy): Bacteria > Pseudomonadati > Pseudomonadota > Gammaproteobacteria > Legionellales > Legionellaceae > Legionella > Legionella sp. km535. The sequence goes on from NZ_RZGU01000023.1 coordinate 46,576, forward strand.
AGGCATATCAAAATCGAGAACAGCATCGATGATGGCACATTTTTTTGTTTTACTGTCTGCTACAACATAGGTAAATGTTGCCGTATCATTATCAAAGAAATGGTGAATTAACATAATAGTCTCCTTGCTTAATAGCTTATCAAAGAACCAATTTCTTTGATCATAATCAAAACGCCAACAGTTAAAGTAAATAAACCAAACACTGTCCTGAGTTTTTTATCGTTTAGTTTACTTCCAATTAAGATGCCCAACATCATGCCTACAAGTGTAAGTAAGATAAACCCTGTCAATAATGGCCAGTTAAATGCAGTTCCTGCTATCCTATCCCCCTGAAAACCAGCTATAGAGTTAATGGCAATGATGGTTAGCGATGTTCCTATTGCATCCTTCATGCCCAAACCAAAAAAAGCAATAAGCGAGGGAATAATAAGAAAACCACCCCCAGCCCCCACCAGTCCGGACAATAACCCGATGCAGATACTGCAGAGCATTAATTTAAAATAATCAATACACTTTAAAACAGGAGGTTCAGATATGGATGAAACGGATATTGGTTTTAGCATGAATCCCCCTGCTATCAGCATTAAAACAGCAAAAATGATCATGATAAAACTATTTTTGGGTATGTTTACAATCAACTCAGGCAGAGATGGCACAATATAGAAACGAGTAAAAAAAACAGTCAACAATGCAGGAATTGAAAAAATGACAGCCATTGCTAAATAGACTTGCTTTTTTTTCCAGTATGTAATGGAACCTAACAAAGCAGTGCTACCCACAATTAATAATGAATAGGCGGTCGCAACTACAGGCATAACCCCAAGGAAATAAACTAAAATAGGAACTGTAAGAATTGCTCCTCCAGCACCAATCATTCCGAGAGTCAAACCCATAAATAGCGCTAAAATATATCCCAAGATAAGCATCTGATTCTTCCTTCTTGCTGATTTTAAAACACAACGTAATTCATTTGATTGTTCTGCTAAATAGCGAAAATCTACCATCGAAGCCTCGAAAGTCCACGGGCCTGAGACACAGATGAAAGCAAAAAACTGGACATCCAAAGATCTTATTGTGAGCACGGACAACCGCACCACGCCAGAATTATCAAGCACTATTCAGCAGAGCCTGATTTTCTTAATCATCCCCTCTATAATACAACTCCGCTCAGTGAATAAATCAAGATAAATTTTAATAGAAAAATATTTAGTAATTTTTTTCCAGTCAATACTGTTTTTTTTATTTTTTTGTTGTTAAGATGTTCCTCCCAATATCCAAACAACTGCTAATTTTCCTGTGGATATTTTTTTCCAGTTTCCTTGTCATATTTCCCAATTGATAACTCTCATCTAATGGTATCCCCAAGCCCTGTATGAGTTTTCCTACTATTAATTTTTTATTTGTATTGAATTACTTATCCACACTTTCTGTGGATATCTCTGTGAATAGCCTCTTAGTCTTCTCATAAATGAAGGATAAAAGTTGAATGGTGAGGACTTACACAAAGTGCTGCTCTAAGCTTTAGTCAGGAATTTATTTACTAACATCCTTATAGTCAATAAGAATGTATCTACATCACTCAATCTCTTATGCTCTCCTTCATTTTTAATTGCACTCTTTCTTTATCTTATTGATTTTTAAAAACTAATCATAGAAAATCGCTCCACTGATAACGTTGTTGTTGACTTTATATATAATATGCTCCATTAATCAGCCAGGAACTATGAACCAATGCATGCTAACCAATTGGAGGCATGACTTGACCTCGGGTTCCAATGCATTACGCTGATTTGGCGGTCAATACGTACAATTTGAGCATTAGGAATGGCGAATTGAACCTATGCACTGTCAACATACCCTGATAAACCAGAATAGTGTTGAATGTAATATAAGGACATGTTTTATGAAGTTACTGCTCTCTGAAGAAAAAATCCGCCCTGTTTGCACCTTTGCATCATCTTCCATTCTTGCAACTCTACTGACCATTAACGTCTCTGCCCCAGCACATGCAACGTCAACATCTTCTTCTAATGAGCAACAAAAACGGATTCAAGCACTGGAACATAGGATTCGTTTACTGGAAAAATTGATTATTGCACAACAAAAAATATCGACCAATTCATCCCATAGATCAAAAAAAAATAAAGCTACTCACACTATTAAGCCCACTCCTTCGATCACATCGGACAAACTGCATGTCAAACAGCCTGTAGTAAAGAAACCCGAAGCACATCCAGTATCCTCAGTTTCTCTTAAGAAACCATTCACTACAAAAGATAAAAAAATTTATCTAAAAGGATTGACGATCACACCTGGCGGATTTTTGGCTGGCGAAGGTTTTACTCGCTCACTCTATCAACAATCTGATGTGGGATCCTCGTACGGCGGAATTCCACTTGGCAATAACCCCTTGCATTATATGAGAGAAACCAGATTCTCTGCACGTACATCACGTTTATCCAGCCTGTTTGAGGGAGTAATCAATCCCGAAACCTTGGTAGCCGGATATGTCGAAGTCGATTTTTTTGGTAACGGTTCAGCAAACTCCACTGAAAGTAATTCCTTCGATATGAGATTAAGGCATGCTTATTTTACTACCGACTGGAATAATTGGGGAGTTCATGCACTGGCGGGTCAAACCTTTTCGCTTGCAACAACTAATCTAAAAGGAATTACTCCTCGCAATGAGTTTCTTCCATTAACCATTGAATCTCAATTTGTCGTTGGTTTTGTTTGGAAACGCCAGCCCCAATTGCGTCTGGTAAAGAATCTGGGCGATCTGTTTACCGCAGCGATCTCAATAGAAAACGCTCAAACGACCTTTGGTGGCACACCCTGCGGAACCAATTTAGGCAATGGAGTTATAAACCAAATTTGTTCTAGTCCTGGAATTCAAACTCTTCCTAATATTGTGTTTTTTTCTTTGAACAACATTCCTGATGTGATTGGAAAGCTGGCTTATGAAGACACTATTAATAACCATAGAGTGCACATTGAAGGTTTCGGTTTGCACCGCAATTTCTATAATCGCGTTCGAACCGCGCCTAATTATAATGAAAATCATGATACAAGTGCTTATGGTTTTGGCGGAGGCGGAATGCTCGAAGTTATTCCGAAATATCTTGATTTTCATGGGAATTTCCTGGTTGGCCGCGGCGTAGGAAGTTATTCCTCCGGTTTTCTTCCTGATGCAACGCTAAATTCTAATGGTACATTAACAGCAATACCTGAAGTTATATTCATGGCCGGTGCAACATTGCATGCCACTTCAAAACTCGACATCTATGTCTATGGTGGCAAAGAACAAGAAGATCGCACTTATTTCAGAGTGAATGACAATTACTTTGGGTATGGAGTTCCTAACGCCAACAATACTGGATGCAACATCGAATACGGTATTTGTGACGGGAACAATCAAGCCTTATGGCAAGTGACGACCGGTTTGTGGAATAAATTGTATCAAGGAGATTACGGTGATGTACGTGCCGGCCTTCAATATTCCTATACTGTGCGAAAAATCTTTTCAGGCAATGGAGGGCAGGCGAATCTGATTAATCCCCAATACATTGGGTATCAAACCCATGATCAAATGGTTTTTGCCAGCCTGCGCTATTATCCCTTTACTTTCACCGGCAACTACTAATCAACCAAAAGCATCAGGCGTCTTTCGAACTACTCAATCTCTTGAGCCACCCCTCATCTTTTTATACATATCTTGCGTTATCTTATTGATTTTTAACAATGAATCATAGAGAATCGCTTCCCTGATAACGCTACTGGTGACTCCGTTTATACGCTCTGTTTATTAGCCATGAACTATGAACCATTGCATGCTAACCAATACAAGGCATGGCGTGCCCCAGAGAGCCCCTCTTATTTAAGAGAATAGCTCAAGCATTAACATCGGGTTCCAATGTATTAGGCTGATTTCGCGGTCAATCCGTACATTTCGAACATTAGGAGTGACGAATTGAACCCATGCATCGTCAACATACCCTGATAAATCAGAATAGTGTTGAAATCGAATATAAGGACATGTTTTATGAAGTTACTACTCTCTGAAGAAAAACGCCGCCCCGTTTCTACCCTTGCATCATCCTCTATTCTTGCAACGCTTCTGACCATCAGCGTCTCCGTGCCCGCTCATACGGCGTCTACGTCTAATGAACAACAAAAACAGATTGAAGCATTGGAAAACAGGGTTCGTTTATTGGAACAATTGCTTATCGCGCAGCACAAAGCAACTACCAAGATATCTCATGGATCAAAAAATAATGGCAGTACTCAACTCCATAAGACCAAGCAAGTGATTACATCGGACAAACCGCATGTCAAACAGCCCGTAATGCAAAAACCTGTAGCACATCCAGTATCCTCTACTTCTACTAAGGGATCTTACATTGCCAAAGATAAAAAGATTTATCTAAAAGGACTGACGATCACTCCTGGTGGATTTTTTGCTCTCGAAGGTTTTACTCGCTCACTCTATCAACAGTCCGATGTGGGATCCTTCTTCAGTGGTATTCCACTTGGCAATAACCCCTTGCATTATATGAGAGAAACCAGACTCTCTGCGCGCCAATCACGTTTATCCAGCCTGTTTGAGGGAGTAATCAATCCCGAAACCTTGGTATCCGGATATCTCGAGGTCGATTTTTTAGGTAACGGTTCAGCAAACTCTACAGAAAGTAACTCCTTCGATCTGAGATTAAGGCATGCTTATTTTAATACCGACTGGAATAATTGGGAAGTTCACGTACTGGCCGGTCAAACCTGGTCGCTTGCAACAACGAATCTAAAAGGAATAACTCCTCGCAATGAGTTAGTACCACTAACCATTGATGCTCAATATGTTGTTGGTTTTGTTTGGAAACGCCAACCCCAATTGCGTCTGGTAAAGAATCTGGGCGATCTGTTCACCGCAGCGATCTCAATAGAAAACGCTCAAACGACCTTTGGAGGCACACCCTGCGGAACCAATTTAGGCAATGGAATTATAAACCAGATTTGTTCTAGCCCCGGAATTCAAACTCTTCCCAATGTTGCGATTTTTTCTTTGAACAACATTCCTGATGTGATTGGAAAGCTGGCTTATGAAGACACTATTAATAACCATAGAGTGCACATTGAAGGTTTCGGTTTGCACCGCAATTTCTATAATCGCGTTCGAACCGCGCCTAATTATAATGAAAATCATGATACAAGTGCTTATGGTTTTGGCGGTAGCGGCGTTATTGAAGTACTTCCAAAATTACTTGATCTTCAAGGAAATTTCCTGGCTGGCCGCGGTATAGGAAGTTACTCCTCCGGTTTTCTTCCTGATGCGACGCTAAATTCTAATGGCACATTAACAGCAATACCTGAAGTTATATTCATGGCTGGTGCAACATTGCATGCCACGCCAAAACTTGACCTCTATGTCTATGGTGGCAAGGAACAAGAAGAGCGCAAGTTTTTCAGGGTTAACGACAATTACTTTGGTTATGGAGTCCCTAATGCCAACAATACTGGATGCAACATTGAATACGGTATTTGTGAAGGAAACAATCAGGCAATATGGCAAGTGACAACCGGTTTATGGAATAAAGTGTATCAAGGAGATTTTGGTGATTTACGTGCTGGCCTTCAGTATTCCTACACCGTGCGAAAACTCTTTTCAGGCAATGGCGGACAGACTAATGTGACTAACCCCCAATACATTGGTTATCAAACTAATGATCAAATGGTTTTTGCCAGCCTGCGTTATTATCCTTTTACGACTCAGGAGGTATCACCAGCCGATATTAAATAGTGCGCTGATTGTCAGCTCATAACTTATAACTGACTCTTGGTCACAAAATTGGGAGTCTTAGAGAAAAGTCAGATTTGCGTGCATGTTTTCGCTCAAAGTGCGCCAAATATGGCATTTCAATGAGTTGTGAACAAGAAACTGTAGCTTTTATAAAGGGGCTAAACTGCGCCCCTAAAAGATGCAATATCACTCAAAAAATGCCCCCTTCCAAGGGTGCGTTTTCTGCACAAAAAGAAACGAAACGAACCATGCTATCATTGTTTGGATCGTCATGATAAAATTGCGCGCACATAATGCCAATGGAAATCAATATGTGCCCTCCTTTAGACGACGCGTCAAACCCGCTCTATAATCAAGCCGTTTCCGAACAAATCAACCGATTAATCAATTGGCCGCAGAACTTTCATTCTGCTCGTGCCCTATTTTCTCTTCCAGAACCCTATTCGCAACAAGAGCTTAAAAACTACATCATAAAACGACAAAATGAAGAGTCGTACCTCACGCAATTAAACGTGTGTGGGTATACCTTGTGGAACGGGGGGGTATAAGCGAGAAGATAAAATCGAGAGTGCCAAAGCCTTGTTGTTCCTCATGGAGTACACCCACTTTGTTGATTGTGGACAAGACCTGCTTGGCGCCTTATTTGATATGTATAAAAAAACCTGCCAATGGTATGAAGACGAACAAAAAAATCGTGAAAATCATCATGCGTGGTATACACCACCAAAGAAAATTTATGCTGACCAACGCGGATTTTATGAGATTGAATCCAATAATAAATACAAACCCAACTGGAACTGAGGTAGAACACAATGTATTCCAATCACGAATTTATCAGTCAAACGAAAAATGATACTCGCGAAGCGCGAAAGTTGTTAGCGCAAGCAAAACACAATCCCGAATCGGCACCATCCTTGTACTGCATCCTGTTCGGAGAAGAGGCTCCAGATACCTTGAAACAATCGTCGGGTCTACTAGCTCGTATTTTATGTGGCGACCTGTATCATCTGGATTCAGTGTTGTCTCAGTGCGATCCAAAAGAACTATTGGACTCTTTTAATTACGAGTGTGTATTATGGAATGAATACCTGCAAGTAGTAGCTGAAAGTAAAGCGCAATCGTCTTCGCAAGTTGGTGCGTCCGAAGAACAAACACAAACGCCTCCACAAGAAGTAGCATCTGAAGGAGAAACAACAAAACCTTCACAAACAAACACATCTCAGCTCCACAAAATAAATCTGGGGTTCCTGGAATCTGAGATTAAAAAGCATTATAAAACGGTAAATAATTCAATCAAAAAAGGGAGTATGCCATCCTTTAGTACAAAAAACTGGTTTGGTTATGCCCTTCTCGGCAGGATTGCCTTTGAGTTGCGCAGTGCTTACATGGCTGAAGGAGCGTTCCTTTACGGTTTGTGGTTAACCACTCTGCCTTATCATGCTGACGCTACACTGGATGTCACTCTGGAACCACGACACAAAAGTAAAGCATTTGATAAAATTTTAGGAAAGAGCGCTACGCCAGCATTTCTCTTTCACAGTTTTTATTACAGTGATGCAGGAAAACTCACGATAGAAGCATTGGAACCAATTCATCGTCGCAGTGGTTTTTACTGGATGCGGATCGCCGAAAATCTGGAGCTTGCCTCTTATCCTCCCTTAAAATTTATTGAGCAAGCCCTTGGCACAAACAAAGGCGGCAAGGAGCTAATCCCCTTGGAATTTTATCACCGACACTTTCTGAACAATGCGAGTTCGAATGAAAGCGATGTAAAGGGTTTATTCCCACCTCCAGGTTTTTGGGTAGATAGTCTAGGATTTCTGTTGTCAACTGAGCTGCCTGCAGAATTTCCCAGAAGCCTTAAATCCTATCAACTTTCAGTCTATTTCAAATTACTGCTGAGTGATCCTCATCTCTCAGTCAGGACGCGAAAAGAATGCCTCATCAAAATTGAGCCGTTTTATGATCCTCGTTTTGAGTGGGTCAAAAGCAGCAGTTTGCTGCCATTGACTCGTTGGACATCTGAAATAGCCCGTTTTCAAAAAAAACCTTTTGCTCTTGAATTACATCAAATGTTTTACCCGTTAATCACACAAAGTGCCAGTGGTGGATTGGTACGCATGAAAGAGCACATTTTACGCTATCTGCATGAGGGTAAAATCGGCAATCTAAAAGTACATCAGGATGATTCTCCTGCTTATGTTGCCAGTCTAATGCTCCGTAGCCTGGAGTTTATGGCAAGGGATGCGTTAGAAGAAGAACAACCCTTAATTAAAGCAAAGCTCACTCCGTTAAGCAATCGTATTGACTTCCTTATAAATACTGAGATACAGCTAGAAAAAAAATATAATATGACTTTCAAACAAGCTTTTGGCCTCCATGTTGAGCGTTTCATTATTACTGCAATAAAACACAATTTAAAAAAACTGAATTGGCTTGACGAGTTCCGAAAACCTTGGCAACCAATCATGTTAACCAGTAGCCATAATTCAAAGTCAAGCAGTTTATTGTTCGGCATGGCTTTTGACTCAAATGTATTGGAATTAATCAATTACGTGTCCCCTGGTGCAATGGACGGAGTTATGGCTGTAAAAGCTACTGCCGAAAGAGTTGCATCAAGTTCTATAGATGAGTCTATAAAGCCAGTACTTGAACAAGTTCCAATCGATGAGGAGACAGGTAAATCAATTCCGGATTCAGTGAAATTGATTGATGCTGATGTGGAGTGGCTCAATCAAAACAGTAACTGGTCAAAACATTTCCCCTATGCTGCAGACTTGCTTAAATTTTACAAGCAGTGCACAACCGGGGATTCAAACAAGGGCTATAAATTGCCAAGCAATGTCAATGGTATGGCCTATTTGTATGAAATGCTCAATTCCTTCAGGCCGGCTGACAGTTTGAAAGTAGTGGAGAGATTAACTTGGGCCATAGCCAACCATTACATTCACTGGACCAAACAACTTTCTCCAAAAAGTCAGTACTTGTTTGCAGATGCTGTGACGTATGCATTGCTAGGCGGTTTAATCGTTAGACATAAGATGACACGTTCATCGATTGTTGAAATAGGAAGTCCTGAACTTTTTGAAGAATTGCATCGATGCATTGCAGTCCATGGAAAAAGCATCCTGGCGCTTGCTCCCCCGCTTTTAACGATAGATGGAAGCATAATTACAGCAACTGACATAGTGAATTCATCAAGTTCAACTTATATGCAAAGTCCCCAATATCCTGCTCTTGATCATTATGGCATGTTTAAATCAGCGCCAATAACCAGAGAGATAAAACCGAGCGCTCATCAACTTAAACCTTGATGTTAAATTTGGGGGATATTCTCTTTCATTACAGTTAAAGAGAATATCCCCTTATCCTATCAAAACATCGATACTCGTTGAGTAGTTCATATTTTGCTCACAACATGAGTCAAATTTTTGGAGAATTTCGTTTAAAATGGTGTTAATCTTAAGGTGATTTATTATTCTTTGTTCATTAGTTAAAACAACCATGCTGAAAAATCGATAACCTATAGTTATTGGACCTTCTTTTTTACTCAAATCGTATTCAATGATTTTAAGTACCAGGACAACGGCCTTAAGCAAATTCATGTGTTCATTTAATTGAGTAATACTTGCTATATAGAGAGTAATGGACTCAAACAAATTATTTTGGATACCATCCAAGTCCATTATTGACATCAATGATGAGATACTCATTGAAGTTGGGACTCTGTTTATAGCCTCCCCTAAAGCAATTAATGCATTCCGTTCTTTCTTTGATATAATTTTGTGTCCCGACAGACTGTCCTTTTCCAGAATTTCTTGAATCCATTCTTGTCCAATTTGAATTGCCAGTGGCGTTTGTCCCGTCTTATTACCCTTCTCATCAATGACATGGTGATTATTAATCGCCATTAAAGAATTAACTTGTAATAAATAATCAATCACATTGGCTTTGGTTAAACTCACAAACGCTCCTTGTTTATCAGTTAATCACTCGTTTATCCCTTTCATTTCAAATTGACGGAAAGGAAATTAGTTCAAAAGCCGATTTCGTTTGGTAAAGATTAATTCAAAAAAACCAAGCTTTAAACCTAACTATCCTAAAGCGAAATGATTAGAAAGTGCAATGGATAAATAAATGGTTCACTTAATTGCACTAACCAGAATATAAATCAAATGTATGTTTTTATATCCTGGCGAGATTTGAGTATCAGGGGCGACATATACGGATACATTATTAGAGGGTGAGGAACAATTCCCAATACACCCTAATAAGATGCAGAAAAAATCGTTGGTTCAGCTATCATCTCTTCATTTTTTTCCAATTGATTCAGAGCGTCATGGATAGTCACAGGATTTAGATCTTTAATATTTTTGTTATGAATTATTTGAATGTTGTCTTTATCATGATAACTCAGTTCATAATTATCTAAAATTTCCGGATCGTCACCATGAAGAATTAAAAGTACAGATCGCGAAAAATAACAACCTAAACAAGGCCTCACCATTTCAGGAGGTTGTCTAAATCGCTTATCCGCTAAATTCAATACGAAAATCTGTAATGAAAGTATGGAATGAGGTGTGAATGAAGTCAGGTATTTGAATTTTTGTTCTGGAGAGTTATTCTCAAAAGAGTACTGTTCCGATTCGGCAAGTAATTGCAGAATGAAGTTTTTTTCATCTGAATCAAATCCATAAACAGGAACTCGTCTTTTTGTCATTGATTTTACCTTTGCTGCAAGAACTTGATGAATAATAGAACATATTTTGTTTTTTGTAAATATTTTAAACACTGGTATCATTTTTTTAATTTTTTTTCCTTTGTACATGACAATAAACCTGTCATGCACGTGCAGACGGGCAACTATTGTTCAAAATAAACCGATGCCAAAGAGAATGTGAGGATTTTTTTCCACGCTTAAAATCTCTTTCAACTTGCTGATACACAACATATCCCCTCCCTTTGGCGTTCAAGATGATATAATTTGGGCGCATGTCAATGAGTTATCTCAACTGACTGCAGTGCCTAATGCCAGATAGTTGCCCGCCTGCGCGGGCAAGACAGTTTTTTTTGTTAGGTACAGAGTCTATTTCCAAGGGTCTGTTGACAACTCCGATGTCGAGGCTCAGCGAACAACTTGCGACCTGTCTTGTTTTTGTTATGTACAGAGCCTATTTCCAAGGGGCTGTTGACAACTCCGATGTCGAGGTTCAGCGAACAACTCGCGACCTGTCTTGTTTTTGTTATGTATAGAGCCTATTTCCAAGGGTCTGTTGACAACTCCGATGTCGAGGTTCAGCGAACAACTCGCGACCTGTCTTGTTTTTGTTATGTACAGAGCCTATTTCCAAGGTTCTGTTGACAACTCCGATGTCGAGGTTCAGAGAACAACTCGCGACCTGTCTTGCCCGCGCAGGCGGGCAACCATTGTTCAAAATAAACCGATGCCAAAGAGAAAGTGGCGTTTTTTTCTCCACACTTAATATCTCTTGCAACTTGCTGATGCACAACACACCACCTCCCTTTGGCGTTCAAGATGATATAATTTGGGCGCATGTCAATGAGTTATCTCAACTGACTCCAGTGCCTAATGGCTGATAGTTGCCCGCCTGCGCGGGCAAGACAATTTTTTTGCTATGTACAGAGTCTATTTCCAAGGGTCTGTTGACAACTCCGATGTCGAGGTTCAGCGAACAACTCGCGAAAAGTAAGACTGAAAAGAATGAAATGTTAACTGCCCCTGATTAAATTAAGACTATAATTAAAGGGATGCTTTATTATACTTGAACTCACTATGCCCAATTTACTTGATACCGCCTTGCAAGATTTTCCAAGAAATGAAATTTGGCGTCTGCAAACAGATGGTTGGCAAGCATGTCGTGGACCTGACAATTTTCGTCCGTCCTACTATCAAGGCATGGAGGCAGGTTTTAATTTTTTACGACGTTTTGATGACGTGCACATAACACCAGAATTTATTGAACACATTTATTTTAGCGCGTATCAATATGAATCGGCATTCAAAAATGAGAGAATTTGTAGACAAGGATACTGTGAATCAGTGAATGAATTTGCAATCGTTCTCCCATTACCAGGTCTGGAAGCTATTGCCGGGGTTTCTCTGGCAGGTATTGATGAGCTGGTCACGATGATACAATCATCTTACGAGTCCCAAGGTTCAAGAGAATTTCCACAAAATGAAATAGGAATCATGAAACCTGGAATGTCTTACTCGAGAGTAATCAGTTTTAATGACTTTGCAACTCCAAATGAATTTAAAAATATGTTAATCAAGCAACTTGAATTAGCGTCCGCTACTTTGAGGTTATATACTGGTCCAGTAAACATTTCAGACGATGAAATGACACGAGTAGACCTAATTTCTAATGCAGCTACACGAGAAGAAATTTTAACTTTTGTCCAAAATGATATTGACCAGTACTATGCTGAGCTTCAACGTGCTCAAGCAATAACAGATCCTGAGCATCGAAAGGCTTCGGAAATCATGGCGATTAATCGATTCATTCGAAAGCTGCATCAATCTCATTATTTTCCTGATGGAAATGGCAGAACGTTTATCTTTTTACTGGCAAATCTCTTGCATTTACAAAATGGCCATGGCCTCAAGATTACCGAGTTTCCTGCTCATTATGCTGGATTTTCAAGTTATGAACTATTAATCGAAACACGAACAGATCTGGATAATTTTAATGCCTTTAAAATAACCAAGGCAAAAGAATATTTTGGCAATTTAAGCCCTGAAACCATTATAGGAGATAAAGAAGGCACGAAGAGGGAATTAACCGATCGCTTAAATCCAAATCCTTTAATTGCCTTGGCTCAGATTGATGAATTATTTATTCAAGTTTTAGAAAAAAAAATACAGGTACCGGTGGGTCATGTGCCGTCTAAAAGTCTCACAAAAAAAACAATTAAATCGTTAACTGGACCAAGCACTTCAACGATTGCTCATGATCATGCCAAAATTTTGCTAAAAGAATTATACCTCGAAACATTGGTGCGCGTCGTTCAGAATGATGCACACAACGATATCACGCAAAGACTGGGTTATGGGGCAAATACACAAACACCCGTCGAAATTCTTCGCAGTATTCTGTTCAGACACGATCTGGCCAAGGCATGCGGCCCAGACAAAATAGAACCGATAATAACTCAACTTTCAAATGATGCACTTTTAGCTTCCACCTGCTCTTCCGCTGCTTCTTCAGAGCCGCCATCCTTTAAAAGTTAAATTTCCTGGTATATTTAACCATGTTACACCCATTCTGACTGAACAGGGGCAAATGAGCCTCCAATGTACTTTGACACGTGCAGTTTGAGTTTCACGGTTAATGTCAAACTCAAACCAGATGCTTGACTATCTAAGAGTAAGTGCAGGTTTTTCAGGATTAGTATTAGATGGCACTTCCAACTGTGCATTATTCGCACACTCTAAGGCTATATAACCACCAACCACCGAAGCCAGAGTACCAACAAACACTAAAATATTTATTGCCAAGGCATAAGCTTCTGCTCCAACTTCACAGCTATCCATCCAACCACCCCATAGATGAGCATTGCCACCATAATAGTTGTAGCACTCGCCCCTGAATTTTTTAGGTTCACCAATTAACCCAGCCACGTTGGGAAGCCAACTAAATCCAAATAAAGTACTCATAATCTTCGAACTCCTTAATAGATTAATCCTTATCATCACTTGCTTTCAGATCCATACAATCAGCCAAGTATTTTCCTATGAAAAACAATCACTTAACGTTCTGATAAAAATCACTCTGTCATAAATTGGTGCTGATTGAATCGTCAGGATATACCGAAATAATTTTCAGAGCAACATGATTAAATGAGTGCCTTAGTAAAATAGTCAAACTTGTCCCCTGAAGAGCCCAAAGACCTGAATCACTACCGAAAATATGATTCACTACGATGCATTACCAATTCATTAACGAATTATAAACATCTCGGGACATGTTCCTGAAAGAAAATTTAAGAGGATCGTCAGTTAAATAAATTCTCTTACACATTCCGATGAGTATCTAGCTTAAATTGAGTTGTGAGGATAAACGATATACTCTAATCTACAGTATTCATTCAATGCATGGATTCATATCAACAGATGAAGAACAGGATTTGGCAGCCCATTATTGTCGTTTGGGTACTTATAACCTATGCATTGCTTTTTTATCTGATATTTAATGATCAATTCAAGCTGGATTTCACGACATTTTATTCATCCATACACGCATTAATGGATGGTGAGAACCCTTATGCATCTTTAGTAGCTGATTATTTGCCCATTCCCAGGAAACTGACCAGTAATTTATGCCCGCCAGTTTTTCTTTTGTTAACCTACCCTTTAGGTCTTCTAAGCTATCACGCTGCCCTGCTGTGTTGGATTCATTTTTCTTTTATTACTGGATTAATTGGTGCAGGCATCGCATTTTCCCTCGCCTTTTCAAAAGACAGCCTGCGTCAATATGGCTTAGGCCTGATTCTTCTTTATATGATGCTGTTTTCTACCATCATGAATCTGGCTATTGGCCAAGTCGGATCGATTTTGTTTTTTTTCATTATGTTGGGATACCATTATTACCTGCGGGGCCGTGATTGTTTGGCTGGTTTTTTATGGGCCATTATCATATCAATTAAATTGTTCCCGGGATTATTGTTTCTTTACGTACTGACAGAGCATCGTTATAAACTATTGTTGATGATGCTGTCCGTGTGCGTTTGTTGCTGGGCTATTCCCTTTCTCCTCTGGGGACCTCAAATATACCAAAATTACTATAATTTAATGAGCCATGTAACCTGGTATGCAGACAGTTGGAATGCCAGTATCTATGGTTTTTTATTTCGACTTTTTACTTTCAGCTATGATGTCCCTCATGAGATGCACCACCAAATCAGCTTAATTTACATGTTCGTATTTACCTGTACTCTTGGAATTTATTATTACTTCTTGCGCCCCCCAACTGATGAATTCATCAATCACAAAGTGAACCATTATCGATTCAGTCTTACTCTGGTGTTTATGTTATTACTTAGCCCCTTCGGCTGGATTTATTATTTCTCACTCTTGACCCTGCCCTTGGCCCTTTGCTGGTCAAGAGAGGCGCAAAAAACAGGTGTCTCAACACGTTCCTCAGGATATTGGCTGGTCTGTATCTTTTTGCTCAATTTTCCCTTTGATTACTTCAAAATTGGCTATATGCCTCATTTCTTAACTCGGACGTCCATTTATTCTTTTCACTTTTATGGCCTGTTATTGCTTGCTTATTTGATTGTTAGAGAAAAAAAATTGCCTGGACAAAATCAATTGCTTGCAGCCCCCCATCTAAGCTCATTAATAATCATACTTTTACTTGGATCGGCTATTCCTTTGGCCAGTTTTATTGTAACGTTTATCCACTACTAAGCTAGTCTTTGGAATAATATGCCCTGTGAAGCAACAAATTTTCCTGTGACGATTTGCATATTCCAGGGATACTACTATACTTAATTTGGCCGCATATTGACCAAATGGAACAAATAAATACCAAGGAGATCTACATGAAGATCAAATCAACAGTAGTTGGATTAATAATTGCTGGCGCCATGGTTATTGCAGCAGGGCCATTACAAGCAGAATGTATTAACCCAGAACCGGGATGGCATATGGTTTCGAAACATTGCCACTTCAAAAATGCCGAAAACTGGCAAGAATATGCCAGCGGAATATACCTTCAACCAGTACCTGGATCTATTCTAAAATAGATTCCAGATAATTTTGTATATTCACTACCCAATGGGATCTCTATATCTGATCCCATTGAATTTTGGTACAAGACCTATTTTATAAGCATCCTTCCCCTAAGAAATTCAAGTATCTCGATAAGCTCACCATCAATTTTTTGGTCGAGGTCATTCTCGCTCAAATCAAACGACGGTAACCCTTGAGGCAATGCTTGAATTAGAGGCGGAAATTTTGAGCAGGATTGCTATGCTAACACTGGCAATGACATTCCTTTAAAGAATAAATAAATTGTATTCATATCCCCTGAAGAAATCAGTTGATATTATTAATAAGTTGAAACTCCTTAATCAGCAGAAAATCCCCAGGAAAAGTGAGAAACCTGAGAGGTATCTGCCAATTAAGGCATTTAATTACAACGAACCTACGTATTTAAATCCTGCATAAGGTCCCATCAGTCCAAAGTCTGAATTGGGCCTGGTGTTGAATGTTAGAGTAGACAAACTAAGATCGTTTTCATGAAGTGGACTAAAGTAATTAGTAATCATATATCCCGCATCAAATATTAAATTACCTTGAGCCATTCCATAAGTATAAGTAGCACCCATTTTAGCTTCAAGCTCTGGAACCAACGCGGTATAAGAGGATCGAACGGGTCGGCTAAAAGTATTAAAAGGTGCATTATCAGAGTACTTGGTGTCCCCTACTAATAAAGCTGTAGCTGCATTTGCATACAGTGCAAAGCCATTTAGGAAGTCATAAGACATATCGGCCCCAATGCGCGGACCTATTCCACTATACTTGTACAGATTTGTTATGCTGATATCACCATTCGATTCAGTGTCAGGAGGCAGAAGACCAGCTACTATCTGCCGATTTATTAAAGTAACATCAATCTTTGCATATTGAAGTCCGCCATGGAAGCGAATGTTTTTATTGGCACCAAAATCCACGTGCTGTCCAAACTCAACATTGACCTGATCAAAATCTGAGCCACGATATCTGTATTCACTGATAGAGGCTTGCGTTTGCCCTGCTACTGAGCCAGGAGCTAGATGACTCAAAAATCCAGGACCTAATACCCCCTTTGGATGACATGGATACAGAACAACCTGGGGAACCCACTCCCAAGGAACTGCCAATAGAAAACGAAGTTCGTAGTGCTTCTGAGACCCAGGTTAAAGAAATCGAAGAGGAATTAAACCTGGTTGAAAGTAATGAAGAAGCCGCTGCAATTGGAGTAATTGATTCACTCATTAGAATATCTAAAGAGAATCTTAATCATTTAAATCAATCTAAAGACAGAAGTGAATTATTGCATATAAAAAAATTCGCAGTGCACAATCTAATCCTCTGCCTGGAAAATAAAGATCAGTTGCCTAATGGACGATTGGAAGCATTCAAAAACACATTATTGGAAACAAAGGAATCAATTCAAAAGCATCGAGATCCTTCATGGCAACGATTTATAAGAGATTGTTTGGAATTTCTTTCTTCACTTGTTATCGGCTTAGGGTTCTTTCAAACGGCAACCAATCCATCGCCACAATTCTTTAAACCCAGTCATGGAGAGCGGTTTATAGAGGATGTATCAGAGGTAATGAATAATAACCTTCTCAATAACTAAACAACCCTTCTTAACAGTTCTTGGCTTTTCCCTAATATAGGGGATAGCCAAGCAACAGAGTATTATAATAATTTTCATCGTGGAAATTGCTTGGCAATCAACCATCCGGCCAAGTGGATATTCATTTCTACGTTTTCCCCCACGGCTGTCCCATTAAAAATGTAACGTCTTTCCGAGCGTAGCGAGGAATCTCCTGCAAATTGGCACAATCTGAATTAATGCATTAATTATCATTACCTTTTAAACTCTTTTTTTTACAAAGAATTTAATGTTGTCATCAGAAGA